>JAYUOQ010000390.1:0-3229 GCA_043760685.1 Armatimonadota bacterium
GCGCAAACGTCGGAGATTTGAGCTATATTCCCGCTGGCTTCCTTGACGCCAACGATGTTGTGAATCTTAGCGAGTTCTAACAAGGTCGGAGTGTCAAGATTGATCGCACTTCGCGGGATGATGTTGTACAACAAGACCGGAAGCTCGGTTGCTTCGGCGCAGGCTTTGAAATGAGCGTATAGACCGCGCTGTCCTGGCTTGTTGTAGTAGGGATTCACGATCATGATTCCGTGAACTCCTCTTGCGGTTGCTTCCTTGGTCATTTGGACAGATTCGGCGGTGTTGTAGGTGCCACAGCCGGCGACGATTGCCGCTCGGTCACCAACTTCGTCAAGAACTTCCTCAATGAGCTGAAGCTTTTCCGCCTCAGTCGTAGTTGGGCTTTCGCCGGTGGTGCCGTTGATCACAAGGCCGTTATTTTTTTGCTCATCCACCAAGAATGCCGCGATTCGTCGCGCTTCCTTAAAGTTCACGGCTCCGTCAGAATTGAACGGCGTGATCATGGCGGTGAGCAAGGTTCCCCAGTCTCGGGGGGCAAAATAACTTCCCATTTCTTTATCTCTTGGTGCGAGCTAGCGAGGCTAGCCGTCCCACCTAGATTACCCGTTCAAGGTGCTCGACGATCATGTCGCAGACTTGCTCAGGAGTGTGACCAGCCGATTCGACAATGACTGCATCGGCGGCAACTTTGAGGGGGCTATCGTCGCGATTAATGTCGCGGTGGTCGCGATTTTGGATCTGAGTACGGACGTCTTGGAACGTGCCCTCGACGCCTTTGGCTTCAAATTCACCTAAACGGCGCTTCGCTCGCTCTTCGAGACTGGCGGTTAAATACACTTTGAGGGTTGCGTTGGGGGCAACAACGGTAGTGACATCCCGACCTTCCAAAATGACTCCGCCATGAGCGACGAGGTCTTTCTGAAGTTCAACCATTCTTTGTCTTACCGGGGTGTATTGGCTGAGCGCGCTGGCGGCTTCTCCGATCTCCGGGGTTCTGATTTCGGTGGTGACATCGGTTCCGTTGACAAAAACGGGTTGAGGCTCGCCGATTCCGAACTCGATGGTAAGGGTGTCGAGGAGCAGCGCAGCTTCTTCACCTTGATCGGTGGTTAGGCCGGTCTTGAGGGCAAAGTAGGCAAGGCAGCGGTACATTGCTCCGGTATCGAGATACCGAAGTCCGAGTCGCTGAGACAGCATTTTGCTGACCGTGCTCTTCCCTGCCCCGGCGGGACCATCAATCGCGATTACTACTTTGCCAATGTCCATCAAGAAATTCCTAACCGATACAATTCTGATTCAAAACTTGGAAAACTGGTGCGGATACTTTCGGCTCCCTGCACTTCAGTTGTTCCACTTGCGATGCATCCGGCAATCGCAAACGACATTGCGATTCGGTGATCGAGGTGAGAGTCTACTTGGATGCCGGAGAGAGGGGTTGGACCGGTGATTGCCATTCCATCTTCGAAGATTTCGACCTTTGCCCCCATTCGGATTAAGCCGTCGGCCATTACTGCGATACGGTCGCTCTCTTTTACTCGGAGTTCCTTTGCTCCGCGAATTGTCGAAGTTCCTTCGCACTGGGTGGCGAGGACGGCGAGGATCGGTATTTCGTCGATGAGGCGAGGGACCAAGTCGCCTGCAATAGTGAATGGTCTTAGGATTGGTGCGGTGCCGACGGTTACATTGGCAATTTCTTCGTTGAGAACGACCCGTTCGTTGGTGAGTTCAAATGGGACGCCGATTTGTTGGAAGATTTCAAGAATTCCGGCTCTAGTTGGATTCACCGCGAGGTCTTTTGCAGTAACCATGCTCCCGTTGAGCAAGGCGGCGAGAACCATGAGGAATGCGGCGCTGCTGATGTCGGCGGGAACATCGAATTCAAATCCTGAGGCTTGTTGACCACCCAAGATTGAGACAGTTAAATCACTGCGCTCGACATTGATGCCGATAGCGGAGAGCATTCGTTCGGTGTGATCGCGGCTGAGGCTCGGTTCGGTCACTGAGGTGGTTCCATTTGCCTTAAGGGCGGCGAACAGGACGGCGCTTTTGATTTGGGCGCTTGCGACTGGGGTTGAATACGCAATGGCTAGAAGCTGCCCGCCTTGAATGGTAACCGGGGGAGTGTCGCCTTCAAATTGGGCACCCATTAACCGTAGAGGCTCGGCAATTCGCTTCATTGGACGTTTGCTGAGGCTTGCATCGCCGATCATGGTCACCTTTAATGGTCGAGAAGCGATGAGACCGGATAGAAGCCTAATTGTTGTGCCACTGTTTCCACAATCGAGCACTTCGGCAGGTTGGGTCCATTCGTTGGTTGGAATTAGGCGGAACTCGGTTGGAGACATTTCTTGATGTCGCAAACCGAGTCTTATAAGGCAGTTTCGGGTGCTTTCACAGTCTTCGCCTCGAAGAGGATTTTTGACGACTGAGTCAGAATTGGCAATCGCCGCCATCATGTAGGCTCGATGGGTCAGGGACTTATCGCTTGGCGGACGGAATTCACCTTGGATTGCCGCTAAACGACTAAAACTCAGATTCACTTTTGCTTCTCCTTAGTGATGGCAATTTCCTTCAACCATTTTTCTAGCCTTTTTCGGTCATTAGAGTCGAGCAAGTTTGTGACCATTTTGAGGTCATCGGAAAACTTTGTGAGGATATCGGACAGCTCGGAACGGTTGGAGATTAAGATATCGGCCCACAGTATTGGATCGACACCCGCGACCCTGGTCAGGTCCTTCCAAGATCCTCCGCTGATGTCGCCTTTGGGGATTGATTTTCTGGATTCGATTAAGAGTCCCGCCAAAACGTGGGGCAGGTGGCTGAGGATTCCTACTTGTCGATCGTGGCTATCTGGCTTCAATCGAACGGGCGTTGCGTCCATCTTACGGATGAATTCTTCAACTAAGTCTAGTGCCCGAGGAGTAGTCGTTTCGCAGGGAGTGAGAATCCACTTTGATCCTCGAAACAACCAGTTCGTTGCAAACGATGGACCGCTCTTTTCGTGCCCTGCCATCGGGTGACCAGGGACGAAGTCTGGGTTTGACGTTGCCCAAGCCGCAATTTCGGTCTTTGTTGATCCGCAGTCGGTAAAGACTGAGTTTGGTCCTTTGGATTCATAGGCTTCTTGGGAAATTGGGACGATTAGGCTCGGCGACACACAAATGAAGACGAGGTCGAGTTTGGAGACTTCAGTGAGGGAAACCCCGGAATCGATGGCATTTCGTCGAAG
>JAYUOQ010000391.1:0-3226 GCA_043760685.1 Armatimonadota bacterium
GAGTGGCTTCGATCAACCCTTGTGTCAACCAAGAAGCCCGTCATTCTTCTGTCACACCAGCCCCTCGGCTTTGCCGAACAAGGCAAACCACTTCCGCCAGAACAGCAAGAAGTCGTTGACGTAATCAAGGAAGTAAAGGCTCTGAAAGGCCGGAGTCCGGTCGCGCTTTCGATGTTTGGACACTTACATGTTGATCGCCTAGAGTATGTCGATGAAATTCCGTTTTACTGCGTCAATTCAGCAAGTTACTTTTGGTCTGAAGGCATGTGCCCATATACAAAACCATTGTTTTCAATGATGGAATTGACGAAGGATGGACGATTGATCGTCGAAGGAGTCCACGGTGACTTTGCAAACACGCCACCAAAGGCATCAGACAATGTCGTCGGACGTTCCGCATCCATTTCGAACCGGAAGGTACTACTGAAATCAGTCAAATAGACAAAGCGCAAATATCGAACGAAGTGTCAAAACGGCCAAAGCCAACCAAGCTGGAATCGACGACTGTTTTGTTTGAAATGAATAAGAAGGTTCTTGAAACTCCGCTAAAGTCTGTATGATGCAATTAACATGATAGGCTTTTTCTGTTCGGCGGCAATTCTACTTGGAATTCAGGTTAAGACCCCATCACAATCGATGATTCGATTCACTGGTAGAGATGGCGGTTACGAAACCCCGGCTCAAATGCTCATTGATCTTAAAAAGATTCCAAGTGATCCTCCGAATCCAAAAGTCCTGGCATTTCATTCCGTTGTTTTTGAAGAACCTCAACTGATGGCGATTTTTGATCGAAGCTATCGACCCCTCAGGTCTATATTTGCCAAGATTGATCTAGTTAATCTTCTCGTTGAGAATGGTCCAAACCGTGTTTATAGGATTACTCAGTTGCCTTTCTCGCTGTACGATGAGATGATTGAGGCATTGGATTACGCAATACCAAATTATGTATGCAATTCAACGACAGTGATGTCTGTAAGTCTGGGTATGGATACAAAGATTCAATTGCCCCGGACGTTTCTTAGCGCATCTCAAGCCCCTTCAGGGGCGGACGAGATAACCAAAAAGAACAATTTGGCTGCCCTTGACAAAGATCCGATGTGGCGCGACGATGGTCATGCCCAGATGGTGAAAGATAGAGAACTTTACTATGCGAAATTACCGGTTGTCAAAATTTATGCGAACCACCGTCAAAAATATTCCGAATTTTCTGCAAATGAAAAAAGATCAATGATCCTATTCGACAACTTCGTCCAAAAAGAAACCTTTAATGCTGACCAGAGGCTATTTGATTACCTTGATAGGATGAATGTTTGGAGTGACAAGTCAGCAATTTTTCGCTCAAAAACATTCGGTGATCTTGCTGCCAAGGCTCCTTCGGCCTACCAAAACTATATGACAACATTGTCTGAATCGTACTCCAAGCATGGCTACAGCAACGAAGATGCATTTCGGCGTGATTTAAGCAATGCAACGACAAATTCAACCATGACATTTATTATTCAAGTTGGTCTTGGAGAAGGAAAAACTGCGAGTTTCCCCTTCCTTTGACCAACTTGGATCAGCTCTCGGCACCGTTATATTAAATGTAGGGCGAGCATAAGGTTGCAGAGTAAGACCACGCCTAATCACTAGCCAAAGAATGGGTTTTCCATGAAGACAACGTGGAGGTTTCGCTCAGAGTCAACAAAAATGTCATGGCAAATGACATTGCTGAACGTGGCAGCCGCTTTGTCAATTTCTAGGTCAATGGCATCAAACTCATCATCGGTCGGTAACTTGCCAATAACTACTTCATGAATCTTGACCGGATAGCCCTTCTGCATGTCTGCATACCCGAGAGAAATGATTATCTTGTTGTCGGCTGGAAGGTGCTCAACACCCATGCTCTTCACCGCGATTGCCCCGCCAGCCGTAAACATCAGGATCCTTTGGGCAAGTTGGGGAATGGAATCCCCCTCAAAGATTCTAAACCGTCCATGATATTGTTGTTCATGAATTGACATATCGCCATTGTACGATTCAAGCTAAAAAATACCTAGCACCGAAAACGGGTCATTTCTTGACCCGTTTCACCTAGTTCGGCACAAGAGAGCGGTTCGCAGGAGGCTGGCAGTGTACATCAGCTTGAGCTTTTCACCCGGCAATGGCTTTCTATTCCAATACTCCCCAAGCAGGCCCTGCTCGTTTCGGCACTTCTCGAAGATTGACGTAATGTATTGGTTCGATCCGGAAAATCTTCTCTTTCCAGGATATCCAAAGTTTCTTATTATATCTATCGAATGGCTCGCGCAAGCCAATGCTTCGAAAAGGTGCATGGCGAACATTCCAGGATTATCGACCAAGCTCTGGTCCGGCTTCAGCCATCTTTCAATCGAGGCGTCGCTCATCTGTAAGACTCTCAATATTCCGGGACGGACTTCTATCACAGGCGACTCTCTGGTGGCAATCTCTCCGCGCGAGCAAGCGGCAATCATATAGCAGGCCGAGTTGTAACTCCACTTGGTACGGTCAATTTTGCCCGAGAGGTTCATGTTGTCCATGATCAGCAGGTCTTTGTCGGCGAGCTTGCTGGTCCAAACAAACCAACGCTCGCCGTCGACTTGGAATGCGTCGTCGTGGGTGACCAGGAAAAGCTTGAACGCGAGCATCGCCGCCGGAGCATTGACACAAGCATTCTTCGACTCCTTCTTGTTCTCGTGCCAATAGATTCCCCCGCCAAGTTTCTTATCCTCTCCGCTCTTTATGAACCGATATGCTCGCTTAGCCACCTCCAAATACTTGACTTCTTTGGTAGCACTATAGGCTTCCATTGCCGCTAATCCAACCCACGCGTTGTCATCGTAATAGCGATCTGGATTCTTGCTTTGACCGGGCAATACCGCGTAGCCACCCGGAGCCTTGTCCGTCCAATAACGATTCAAACCATCATAAACTCGCTCTAATCGCGGCTTGTATGTTGCCGGATCAATTCTTGCGCCAATCGCAAAAGTCGAAAACAGCACAGAATATCCCCATAGGAATACTTCATCGTCTTTGCCCGCCATCTCTCTCCATCGACCTCGCGAGGGATCCCAAAAGTGCTGCTCAATTGTCGACAGGAGTTTTGACTCAATTTCTTTTGTCGTATCAATTGGTCTTTGAGCCCCGATAACTAGCGCCAGCGCGAAAGAATTCATCATGGTTTCATAACACTCTTATCCGTAGGTCGGCTTCTGGGGCCAACCTT
>JAYUOQ010000392.1:0-24995 GCA_043760685.1 Armatimonadota bacterium
GATATTGCCCAAAAAGCCGTACTTCGGAAAATTACTGATATTGCGGTTGAAAGTGGACTAAAACCTAATGAATATGAAGCGCTTGGTCACTTCAAAGCAAAATTGACCCACGAAGCAGTCGCGAGTTTTTCGAATCGCAAACAAGGAAAGCTCATTCTCGTTACTGCCGTGAGTCCAACTCCAACGGGAGTAGGTAAGACTACAGTCACAGTTGGTCTGGCTCAAGGTCTTCAATCCATTGGCAAAATTGCTATTCCGGCAATTCGTGAGCCTGCACTTGGCCCGATTTTTGGAGTCAAAGGCGGAGCATGCGGTGGTGGCTATAGCCAAGTTCTCCCGATGGAAGATATCAACCTTTTCTTCACTGGTGATTTTCCGGCTATTACCGCCGCCCACAATCTTCTCAGCGCAGTTCTGGATGCTCATTTGCAACACGGCAATGAACTTCAAATTGACACCCGCGAAAGTCTTTGGCCAAGAACCATCGATATGAACGATCGATCCTTGCGAGAGATCGTCATCGGACTAGGTGGGTCAAGTAACGGCGTCGTTCGTGAGGATGGCTTTGTGATCACTCCCGCCAGTGAGATCATGGCTATTCTTTGTTTAGCTACTTCCCTTTCCGACTTGAAATTGCGGCTTGGTTCAATAGTTGTCGGTCGAAACAATAAGAAGGAGCCGGTTACCGCCGCTCAGCTAAAAGCCAGTGGAGCCATGTCAGCATTGTTGGCGACAGCCATTAGACCAAATTTGGTGCAAACCATGAGAGGCAATGCGGCTTTTGTCCATGGTGGACCTTTTGGCAATATTGCCCATGGTTGCTCCTCTATTCTTGGCACCAAGTGCTCGCTCGGGATGGCGGATTATACGATCACGGAGGCAGGTTTCGGGGCTGATCTAGGAGCGGAAAAATTTCTTAATATTCTTTGTCCCAAGCTCGGAAGGGGACCGGACGCCATTGTGCTGGTCGCAACAATAGCTGCTCTCAAACACCAAGGAGGAGGAGATTTGAGCCTGGGATTTGCTAATTTACATCGCCACATCAAGCACCTCCAATGCTATGGTCCTAAAGTTGTGGTTGCAATCAACCAACGAGCTGAAGATGACCTCGCCGACCATCAGACCTTGGCAGACTATTCTCAATCAATTGGAGTTCAGGCCGTCACCTGTAACCCGTGGGGTGGTGGAAGCAAAGGGTGTGAAGATCTAGCAACTGAAATTGTCAAAACCACCGAAAACATGGCTCCGTTCATGCCTCTTTATGGGCTGAAGTCAACTGTCAAAGAAAAGTTAACAGCCATTGTCCAGCGTGCTTACGGTGGAAAGGATTTTGTATTGTTAGATAAAGCTCAGAAAAATCTTGCGTGGCTCGAGAAAAATGACTTTGGCGAACTGCCCATTTGTGTAGCCAAGACTCAATATAGTTTGAGCGATGATCCAACTCTGCAAAATGCCCCAGACGGCTTTACTTTGCATGTACGAGAGTTGAGACTGTCGGCAGGAGCAGGGTTTATCGTCGCAGTATGCGGTGACGTGATGCTGATGCCGGGTCTTGGGAAGACACCAACCGCCTTCTCGATTGATGTTGATGATCAAGGAAAAATTAGCGGCTTGTTCTGATACTCGCTGAATTCCCAATTTAGCTTGCTCAATCAGCTAATGGAATGTATGATATAGTTTCCATTGCTCAGATTTGAAGAGTAATCGGTCGATTTATGGAGTTCAGAAGTACCACATGGTCGTAATTTCAATTGTTCTCGCAATACAGTTAGCCATCACAATAACCGTTTTAAAAAGCGACATTGAAATGGTAGGCAAGGTCATTTTGATGGCATATCCGATTTTGACTTGCTTGTTTCTCTACGTTTGGAGGATGAAAGGTAACGATAATGTCCTTGGACCTTTGTCCGGCCATATGGTTTTCCAAATCATAATTGTTGGACTCTTTAAGCGCCAAGCGAAGAAGAATAAGGCGGGAATCGTCTAGTTCCAGGGTTGCTGGCTTTAGAAAAAGACTCGCGGAAGGTTTAACCCAAATGATTTTCAAATAGTCTTTGGCTATAGTCTTCCTTAATCATTGTTGCTGTTCTGATTGCTAGGGTTGCTCATTTTGGTCCAGTTCGGACTTTAAAAAAGCCTTCTCTGCCATTGCACATGGATGAGGAATCGAAGGGAAATTTCGTCAAGATCGCCAGTTCCCCCAAGAACATTGTTGCGGGATGCCCACTTAATATTGCGAAGGTATAGATATGATTTCAACATTGGTTGCTCTGATTAGTTTTGGTTTGACGGGCTTGGTAAAAGATGCGAGGCCGAACATTCTCGTAATCATTGTCGACGATCTAGGATGGGCAGGAGTCGGGTTTCACTCAAAGGCAATGACTACCCCGAACCTCGATAAATTGGCAAAGGAAAGCACGGAACTGAGCCGGTTTTACGCTTATCCTGTCTGTAGTCCAACTCGGGCAGCGCTTCTTAGCGGGAACATGCCTCGCCGGTATGGAGTTGTGGATGCTCTCAACGGCAAAGACCCAGGAATCCCAGACGGACTTCAAACCATACCTTCAACGTTCAAGGTCGCTGGGTATCAAACATCACTCATTGGGAAATGGCACTTAGGAGCGGCTACTACACCTCAGAAAAATGGATTTGAGCACTTCTACGGATTTCTAAGTTCAGGTGTTGACTACTACAAGCACACTGCTCCCAATGGCAGAGTTGATTGGCAACGCGACGGTCAAACGGTTAACGAAGAAGGTTATTCAACCTACCTCTTGGCAGACGAGGCGGTAAAGCAGTTGAAGTCGAGGGACAAGAACAAGCCATTCTACATGCAGGTTGCCTTCAATGCTCCTCATGATCCAATCATTGCAACTCCTGAACTCCTCGCCAAACACAAAGGTGAAACAAACAGTGCGTATAACGCGGTGGTTGAGGCAATGGATCAAGGTATTGGGCGTGTCGTGAACGCATTGGATTCCGAGAAACTTGCTCAGGACACTCTTGTCGTTTTCTTTTCTGATAATGGAGCAGGTGGTCGAGAAGGTGGAAGCAACCTTCCGTTAAGGCGAGGGAAAGGTACTTTCTACGAAGGTGGAATTCGTACGCCTGCATTAGTGAGATGGCCAGGAAAGATTGCATCAGGCAAGGCTCTATCTCACCCAACTTGTGTGCAAGATCTCTTTCCAACGCTTGCCTCTGCAGCCGGAGTTCCGATGCCAAAGGATTTGAATATTGACGGGGTTAGTCAATGGTCCACCATAAAGAGAGGAAAAGTGACCGAACGGACACCGTTCTTGGTCGCAGGTTACGATATCGCAATGGTTGATGGGGATTGGAAAATGATTGAATTTCAAAACGGTCAACGCAGCCTGTTTAACGTCAAAGATGATATGACCGAACAAAAGGATCAGCTATCCTCGCAACCCGAACTCGCGAAGCGAATTGGAGCCAAGATGGATGAAATGAAAAAAAGTCTTCCACCTGCTCCTGCAAGACCCGCGAGACCTGGTGGGGGACGACCAAAGGGGAACGGCGGTGGTGGCGGCAACTAAGTTTTAGGTTTAACTATAGCCTTGTCCTCGGCAATTCGACCGTCAGCTATCCGAATGATTCGGTCACATCGATCAGCGATTCGTTCGTCGTGGGTGACAATCAGAAAGGTGGTCTTCTTCTCGCTATGAATCTCTCGCATCAGCTTGAAAACTTCTTCGCTGTTGACGCTATCGAGGTTTCCCGTTGGCTCGTCGGCAAGAATGAGCGGCTTGCTCGCCATAAGCGCTCTCGCAATCGCAACCCGTTGCTGCTGACCGCCGGAAATATTGGTAATGAGCTTATCGCGTTGATCTCCAACGCCGACACGATCCAACAACTTTATCGCCTCTTCTCGATCGGTTGCTGTGGGCCGAAACTTGGTCCCGGATGCGGGCATCAGCACATTTTCGAGAACGGTGAAGTCGGGAAGCAAATAGTGAAATTGAAATACAAAGCCCACTACTTCACCTCTCACTTTAGTTAGCTCAGCATCTGCCAAATCCGCAATCTTATTTCCATCGAGAATATAGCTGCCCGTGGTTGGTCGATCAAGAGTCCCAATTATATTCAAAAGAGTGGACTTACCACTTCCAGATTGTCCAACGATTGCAACAAATTCGCCTCGATCAACCTTTAGATTAATGTCGGACAAAGCATTAAATGGGACCGCACCCCCGTACACCTTATTCACACCAATCATCTCAATTAGCATGGTTCTTTATCCTAATCTAATGACATCAACGGGGTTCATGAGGGCAGCTCGGCGTGCCGGAAGAATTGCGGCCATTGACCCGATTCCAGCCGCAACGACAAAAGCTTCCAAGACAAACCTGAATTGCATGACAATTGGAAGAGCATATCCAGGCTTCAACCCGCTATTACCGGGGATTTGAGCAAGGAGTAAGACAATCGAACCGCCTAATCCAATGCCAACTAGTGCTCCACTTAAGCCAACTAAGCTACCTAATACAATGAAAATCCCTTGGAGCCTTCCGGTGCTAACACCCATACTCTTGAGGATTCCAATTTCGCGGCTACGCTGCAAAACACTAACAATAAGGACACTTGCAACGCCAGTTGCAACCAGAATCATGACAAAGAGTCGGATGATGCCAGTTGTTTGACTTTGGGCCGCAAGTCCACTGAGTAATTCACTATTGACCTGCTTCCATGTTTCGACCTTAAGGCCAGTTTCACCTTGAATGACGTCAGCAATTGGGTCAACTCCAAAAGGGTC
Organism: Armatimonadota bacterium; assembly: GCA_043760685.1. Lineage (GTDB taxonomy): Bacteria > Armatimonadota > Fimbriimonadia > Fimbriimonadales > Fimbriimonadaceae > Fimbriimonas. The sequence goes on from JAYUOQ010000392.1 coordinate 4,772, forward strand.
TTCCACTTTTAGCTCAATTCGACTGACTGAACCAATCAAGTCATTTAGCCTCTGACCATTTACGAGCGAAACATAAAATGACCTTTCATTGACGTTCTTGTTTCCCGAATCAAAGATGCCATTTATTTTGTAGACTTGATCAACTCGCTTTGCACTAACAACTCGAACTTTGTCGCCCACTTTGAGACCTAATAGCCTCGCTAATTCAATTCCGATTGCAGAACCCTGACCACCAAGATCTAATCGACCAGTCTTCATTACTGCTCGCAGATCAAAGATTTGGCTGCCACGGTCTTCTTCGATACCGACCAGCGTTATTGGTCGAGATTGGCCGCCCCGAATTGCAAATCCTGCCCCCGTTACGACTGGGCTAGCGGCTGTGACTCCACGAATCTTATCAAGTTGTGAAATGATCCCTTTGTAGCCCTGAAGAGAAACTTCACGCTCATTAAATGGTTGAACTGTACTGAGATTTTCCTGCTTCTTGATCAAAAGGACTCGCGCGGCCTCGTCATTTGCTTCAACAGTAATGTGACTGCTGTTTCCGATCGTTGTCTTGATGAGACCACTTTGAAGTCCGAAGATCAGAGATGTGATGAAGAGATAGACCGTAACGCCAAAGCCAACGCTAACCACGGTAAGTACGGTTTGCGAGCCTCCGCTACGGAAATAGCGATACCCAACTTTGAGCGCGAAGATCATGCCTAAGGAGCACCAGATGTTTTCGGACCAACAGCATGTACACGGTCACCAATTTTGGAGAAACGAGGAGCAAGCAGGACCTGCTCTCCTGCTTCTAGCCCCTCAGTAATGACAATGTTCTCCGAGTTTCCGCGGCTCCACTTAACCAAGTGACTTTCTACCCGACCTTGTTTCACAACGTAAACTTCTGGACGGTCGTCCGGATTCATTACTGCACGCCTGGGCACAACTACTGAGTTTTTATATGTAGCAATAATCAAATTCACGTCGGCGGTCAATTCCGGCTTAAGTCTTGAATCTGATTTAAGCAGTTGCAGTCGAACCTCTACCGTGCCCTTTTGAAAGTCCGCGGCTGTTCCAATGTCAGAAATCATGGCTGGCAACTGAATATCTGGAAAAGCATCAATACTTACTGTTGCCTTGTCCCCAACTTTGAGGAGGGAGATATTTGCTTCATCAACGTTTAGGCGAATACGGAGTGGACCGTTGCCTGCCATAACGAAAAGTGGAGTTCCGATATTCACGGTTTGCCCTGGTTCAACAAGTCTCTGAGAAACTCGACCGGAAAACTGCGAACGTATCTGGGTCTTTGCTAATTGAGTTAACGCTAATTGTTTCTGTGCTTCTCCGGCTAAAACTTGGGCATTTGTGACTTGCTTCGAGGCGATCGCAACATTCTTCTGACCAAGCGCTTGAACAATTTGTTGGCGAGCCGCAATTCTAAGATTTAGGTTCTTGTTTGCCAAAACGAGGACGGTAGTGGCACCATCATAAACCTGTTTTGCCTCATTCAGTTGAGCCTCTGCCTGCCGCACATCTTCGGGCCTGGGCGTTGATTGAATCTTGACATTTTCGTTCGCTACATCGACATCGTATTGAGCCGATGCAAAAGCGGTTTTTGCTACATCGTAGTTCGCTTTCGATAGTGCGCCTTCACGCCAGAGCATCTCCGCTCGTTCAAACTCTTTTTTCTTCAGATCTCGATTGGTTTCTGCCTTTAGGAGTTGTGATTTCGATTGTCGAATTTGTTCTTCGCGTCCGCCAGTTCGAATCCTGGTCAAGTTGGATTCGAGCTGCTTGACCCTTTGACTCGCCGTTTGCTGATTCGTTTTTGCTTGATTGACAGCAATTCGCAAATCATTCACTTCTCGCATGTTTTCTTCGGCAAGTCGAAGACTAGAATTGGCCGTTAACTCGTTTGTGTCCTGCACTTTCGACTGAGCAACAGCTTGCAAAATTAAGGAGTCGGCGGCTCGAAGTTGAGCTTGAACATCTGATGAATCAAATTCCGCCAATAGCTGATCTTTTTGTACTTGATCACCAATATCGACAAGGACTTTCGTGATCTTTGCCCCTACTACCTGACTTGAAATCGTTGATCGATCAACCGCTTCCAAAACACCACTAACCGCAAGGGTTGAAGTAATGTCTTGCCGAACCGATTTGATCACTTCCACCGTTGCTGGTTGGTTACTTTTCCAAACAACAAATGCTACGGAGCATAGAACTACACCCGCCGTAATAGTAAACGTCGCCCTACTCATCCCTTCTAATACTCTACGCCATTCCTCAAGAGCACATGGTGCATTTATAGGTTTCTAGGACATGAGAAAAGCGTGGATTGTACTCTACTGTTGGTTTGCTAGCGAAACGGTGCTCCAGATATGTCAAGTTCTGGCTTCGTATTCCATCGCGCTTTCCAGCCCGGCTCCTCGACTTTTGTCCGAAAAATGACGGTGTTGTCGAGGTCTAAATCCTTAGTCCAGATGAACTTTGCCCCACTAAAATCTGCGTCATAAAATGGCTTCTTTGGGTTCACTCTTTGCTCAGTAAACTCGACCGCTTGGCTCCACTTTGAATCGTCAAAGTTCATTGCAAACCAATCCTTTGGTAAAGGTTCCATTGAAACTTTTGGATTCTGAACGTCCCGATTAAGCGGGCCGCTGAAAAAACTTCTTGCCTTCCAAGATGCGTTCGATACCGTTCCGTCGGCAAACTTAATAATGAATCCCGCATCGCCGATGTGATCCCCATATTCAAGTCCAGTTTTAGGTTCCGCATTGTCTTTTTCCAACACGGCAATAGTCATCGGGTATTCGGGCAGGATGTCCACCATTACGACGTTGTGAGGAAGAAAGTCAATGGAGTCCACTGCAACTGGTTTGCCGTTGATGTACATCATGAACCAGTTATCCGCGTAGACACTCACTTTCTCTGTGTCTGGCATGGCTGGCTTGATCCACCCATTTTGGAGGACGGCCCAAGCATCCCTCCCAATGAATCCTACGGTTGCCGCCGCGGCAACGATTACGATCGATTTTGCTTTCATTGTCTTATCGTGAATGGGAAACTTTCAATTCAGAGGTGTCGAGGATTAGACCTTTCATGGCTTCAAGCAAAACGTCCCGGTTGACTCGAAACGGTTGGACGCTGAACTTTGGCTTGTCGGAAAGTGCGTATAGCGTTATCGTGTAAAATTTTGTTCCTGGTCCTTTCGAGTTCGGCGACCCGTAGCCAGGTACTCGGCTCATTTCGTTGGAGCCCAGTGTTCCAATTTTAGTTGAATTCTTTGGCAGCGATGTTACATCACCCGGAATATCCCAAAGGGTCCAATACCATTTAGTTTTGCCCTCCCGATCAATGTGATGCATGATGACCGCGTAACATTTGGTGCCTTCTGGACCTTTTTTCCAGCTCAACGGTGGACTGATACCTGCACCGTCACCGGTGAATTCCTTTGGCAAAACATTGTCGGTCCCCATTTCTGGAATGCTCAATTTCATCTTGTTGAGCTTGGAATCAGATTGGGCAAGACATCCAATCGTGAGGAAGCAGAATATTGCAAGACCGGCAAGTGTTTTCATATTCAAATTATTCAATGTCCTTGTTTGGAAATTGTTTAGCTAGAAGCTCGGTGCAAAGAAAGTCTTCTGATTATTGGTTCTCCAACGCTTTCGAGGATCCGAAGCCGCACAGACGATGCTCGAACAGGCTCAAACTTGTCGATCTTTTTGTGACCGATTGCAGTGCCTGACCCTATTTCAATCCATTGGCCATCCACCCGGGCATCAATAACATATTTGCGAATCCGTTCCCCTTGTGAAATGTCTTCCATAGATACCACGGCATCGATGACTAAAGGCACCGACGGTTGAACGTTGACTTCTTTTCCGTGACCACTTACGTCGGCAATCTTGATCCCATAACGTCGCTTAACCTCGTCACCAAACTCCTTGGCTCGCTGAACATCCTTTGCCGGAATCAGACCACTTGGATCTGGCGTGTTGTTAAGTAACAAGACACTTCCATGCCCGACGCTTTGCTCATAAATCTCCATCAATTTATCGACCGACTTGATGCCGCCTTCGTTGTGAGTGTTCCAGAACCAGGTGTCTCGCATTCTACAATCTACTTCATTTGGCAGCCATCGGTCACCATTGGGATCACCATCTGCCGCAGTTAACGTTCCCCAAGTTTTTGGATCGAATTTCGCCCCATTCCATGCTGGATATGGAGCGTAGCCATCTTCATTTCCTACCCACCGAATGCTGGCTTGCGGACCTTGGAATACGACAGCATTCGGAGCATACTTGTCCAAAATGTCCTTCACATTAAAGACCAAACTTCCGTCAAACCAGACTTCAAATATTGGCCCATACTTTGAAAGAAGTTCCGTTAGCTGAGTTCGAAAAACCATTTCATAATTGGCTTGAGAAATCGAGTTCTTTGCTTTCCCGCCCACTTCAATTTGGTGCTTTCCATCGGCTGGTGACAGGTAGACGCCTAGCTTCAACCCGTACTTTTTGCAAGATTTTGAGACATCAGCCATTACGTCTCCCTTTCCGCCACGCCAAGAAGTTTCTTTGACTCCATAGTCCGTCGTGCTGGTCTGCCACCAACAAAAGCCGCCAACATGCTTAGCCACGAAGACCAAGTATTTTGCACCCATAGCTTTTGCCGTTCTTGCCCACTGATCGGTATCGAGCTTGGTGGGGTTCAGCTTAGAAGGTGCGATTGAAAGATCATCGCCTTCCTTGTCTTGCCAGGTGTTTGGCGCAAAGTGGACAAACATACCCACTTCGGCATCTTGCCACTCAAGTTGAGCCAGCGACGGCTTTGGAAGATTGATGGCCAGGGTTATTGCGGCAATAAGGGACAGCATTGCTTGAAGGTTTACCTGGTAATTCAAAACCGGTTTACCTTGGTTGGGCTTTTACAGCGAGTACTTCAAAATTTAAATTCGTAACTCGGCGAAAAGACTTTTCTACTAGGTTTCTGGCAACATCACATATCGTTTGAACGATTGAGGCTTAGCTCGACACTTATCTTACAAATGGATGGTTCTAAACTCAAACGACTTCGACAAATCGAAATTCCGACTAAGTGTCCTGAGGATTGGGAGGCAATGGAGGGAGGAGCAACAAAACGATTTTGCTCCGGATGTAACTGCTTAGTCCACAATTTATCGGCAATGAATGCCCTCGAAGCCGAGCAAGTCCTCAATACGCCAGAGAGAATTTGCGCCAGGATAACCGTTGATGCAAGTCGTGGTGTCTTAACCAAAGACGGATGGATTCCAAGATTGCTACTTGCCGGTGCCGTTGCGGCTACCGTTGCGGGTTGTGCCCCTCAAGCATTTCTGGGCGAAGCAAATGTGCCCTCACAAGTTCAAGAAACGAAGCCGAAGCCCGAACCAGAGAGAACGATGGGCAAAGTTGCGGTTTCACAAGTTCAGGTTGAAATGGGCGATATCGCTTCGCCAAACCAAAGGCTTGGTCAAATCATCAAGGCAACCAAACCCGTGAAACAAAAGGTCACGAAATCATCGAAGGTCAAAAAGAAGCCTAAAAAACGATAACTGAACGAATGACATCGCCAGTCTCCATTTCGTGGAAGGCTTCTTCGATATCTTCAAGCGTAATTCTTCGAGTCACCATTTGGTCCAAGTTGAGTTGCCCTTTCAGGTAAAGGTCTGCAAGCATTGGAAAGTCAAGCGATGGCAAAGTATCGCCGCAGTGACAAACTCTGAGCCCGGCTTTATTCCAATAGACGCCGGTAGCCATGTCACCAATATTTAGATTCACGGAGTCGGTTTGTGCCGGAAAACCAATGGTGGTTGCGGTGCCGCCGTACGAAAGCATTTTAACGGCTTGTTCGATACATGCGGGAATTCCGGTCGCCTCGAACGCATATTCCACGCCGCCATCCCATCCATCTTCCGTAAGTTTTCGTACCGCGTCAACCGGGTCGCCATCTTTTGCATTCACAAAATCGGTGGCACCAAAGTCTTTCGCCCATTTCAGCTTGGTTGGGTTCACATCTACGGCAATGATTTGCTTTGCTCCAGCAAGCTTTGCTCCCTGAATAACATTGAGTCCAACTCCTCCGCAACCTATTACGGCAACACGGGAGCCGCGAGCTACGGGAGTAGTGTTGAACGTGGCACCGACGCCGGTCACAACTCCGCACGCGATTAAACATGCTTTATCTAAAGGCATTGCCACTGGCATCTTGATCGCCGCTTTCGCATGGACTACTGTGTGAGTCGCAAAGGTGCCGCAACGGAGAACCTGGGAACATGCCGCCCCGTCGCTGGCCCGCTTGATTCGTGGTCCAGGTCTTAGTGCCATATAACACCGCCGGGGGTCACCTCGAAGGCAAGCGGGACACTTTTCACATGGCGCTCGGTAGGCAATTACGACTGGGTCACCAATCGCTAGGTGAGTAACGCCCTCGCCAACTTTTTCAATAATTCCAGCGCCTTCGTGTCCGAGCACGATTGGGAATGACATACCGTTTCCGTTGAGCATCTTAACGGTAAGGTCCGTATGGCAAACGCCACTGGCAACCACCCGGATCAGAACTTCATCGCGACCTGGATCGTCGATCGTGATGTCTCGAATCACGGAGGGGGATCCGGGTTCTTCAAGCAGGCAAGCTTTACCGAGGGTTGACATGTCTTGATGATATCTTCTTGAGCGGCTTCTACGCCACAGAATAATGAATTTGAACGAGTTGGCGAATCCTAATCAGTGCTTATTCCGTAATGATTAATAGGCAAGACCTTTGAACATTATTCTTGAAACAATCCTCGGATTGGCATTCATATTTGGAGTCGTTTGTGTCGTAGGCTGGTTCCTCTTCCGAGAACAGTTCCTCAGAGCTACTCGATATTTCAAGCTTTGGATGGAGCAAGACGCAAAACGAGAAGCGAGAGAAGCCAAAGTCCGTGAAAAACTTGCGGCTCAGGAGCTAGAAATCCAACTCCAAAAGGCAGCTGCACTTGAAAAGGCAGAAGCTGAAGTTGAAGAACTTGAAGGCAAAAGCCAACTATGAAACGCCCACCGTTGAAAAAGCTGATCCGCACTGTGCTGCTGGTCATTTTCGTCCCTCTCTTCGCATTTCTCTTTTACATGTCTCGTCTCGACTGGGTGCCAGCTGGTCATGTCGGCGTCATCTACGATGCCAACAAGGGGTTGTTACCTCAGGTCTACAACCCAAGTGCCATCTACATTGGTTGGCGACAGCAACTGTACACGTATCCAACTCGACTAAATGCGGCGATCTATACCGAAGATGAGACTGCCGGCGAGTCGAAAACTGCCGACGGAATCCTCATCACAACCAATGACAATGCAAACACTTTGTTTGACGTCGTCGTGATCTACCGGATCAAAAAAGAGGATGTAATGACAGTTTTCAATGCATTTGGGGCGGTGCCGATCGATGAGATTCAGCGCAACTTCATTCGCCGAGCAGTAAAGGAAGCAGCTAACGACATTGGAACCCAATATGACCTTTTTGCTTTAATGGGCTCTCAACGAGCGGATGCCTCCACAAAGCTTACAAAACTGTTGAAGGAAAAATTGATCTCAAAAGGAATTTCTGTCGAAACCGCAATGTTAGGCGGTTGTTATCCATCACAGGATATTCAACAAAAGATCGCTAGTCGAGTAAATAGCTACGTCGAATTGGAGATTTCCCGACTCAAACGTCAGATTGCGGAAATTGATCGCCAAGTAGCGATTGTAAAGGGTGAAGCAAACTCCACAGCCGCCGTCATGACTGCTTCTGAAGCTAAGGATCGTTCCATCGAACTGCTCAAACTCGAAACGGCTGAAGCAGCGATTGAAAAATGGGACGGTGCCCTGCCGCCGGTTAGCCCGAAAGCCGGGCAAACGATTGTCTTGACTCAAGACTTACTCCGACAGCTTGGAGGCCAGAAATGAAGAAAATAATGCTTTTAGTCGGATTGCTTTCCTTACTGACTCTTACAGGGTGTATGAAGCAGATTCCACCCGCTACAGTTGGCGTCAAGTTTAATGCCCGAACCGGTTTGAGTGAGAACTTAGTCAAGCCACAAGTGGTTTGGCTCGGTTTTATGGAGAAGCTGATTGTCTATCCAACCAGTATTCGAAATGCCACGTACACCAAGAATTCGAATGAAGGCGAGCGGAATTCTGATGACAGTATCAAAGCGAGTACAACCGAAGGAAGCATTCTTCCGGTCGACATCACGGTTTCGTACCATGTTGAATCGGGTGACGTTCTCAAAGCGTTTCAGAACTTTGGCACCGAAGACCTTGCAGAAGTTCAACGAGACTTTATTCGCTGGGCTACCATCTATGCCGTCAACGTCGTGACCGGCAAGAAGTCGATTTTCGACTTGACCTCAAAAGATCGGGCTGGGTTTAGTACCGGAGTCAAAACAGTGATCAAGCCTATGCTTGCCGATTGGGGATTGACAGTCGACGATGTCTATGTCGGTGAAGTCTATCCGTCCCAACAGGTTAGGACAAAAGTCGATGAGCGGATCGCCAATGTGAATGCCTTAGAATTGGCAAAGGTCTCGCTCGAACGAGCAAGGATAGATGCCGAAACCACCATTACGAACGCCAAGAAACAGACCGAGTTAAACCGGTTACTGGCCTCCCAAGGTGACAAGGTGTTGGAGCTCAAGAAGCTTGAAATCATGAGAAAGGCGGTTGAAAAATGGAATGGAAAGGCACCAGTTATTGGTGGCGGCTCTATTCCGTTTACAAATATCACCCTTCCGTAAACCAACTAGAACCAAGAAATCTCTGCGGAATCCGTAACCTCGGCAGAGATTTCTCTAGAAACCCAAATATTTGATCAAATCGTTGAGTTGCCTTACTTGTTGGAACTCGGGCATGTTTTCCAAAAGTGGAACGTGAACGAATCCGATTTTTCGATCCGGGTACCGAATCAACAAGGAATACAAAAGAAAGTTACAAAGATAGTTTCCAGGGGTAAAGCTGGTCTTCATCGGTATTGACGGGAGTTGATCTGGTGTAGCAATTGTCTGCCCCAAAGTCTTTGGGGCGCCTTTTTTGATAATCGTTCGAGTCTCTTTGTGTCCAGATGCATCCGGTTCTGTTCCAATTGCATTGTGGGCATAGAGTTCAAATGCAGGTTCACTAAGATTGGCATTGAGACCGAGGCACAAAATCACATCGCTCTGAGCCCTTTTTGCGAAAGCTTCGACAAATGGGTAACTAACTTTCAGAATTTCTGGATTGGATGAAAGCCTTTTTGCTACGATTATTGAAGGATTGACATCGTAGTTTTGAAACGGCTCAAATCCAGTTACAAGCATAAAAAAATTGGTGCCCAGGGAGGGACTCGAACCCTCACAGTATTGCTACCAAAGGATTTTAAGTCCTCTGCGTCTACCATTTCGCCACCCGGGCAAGTCCGAGAAGTATATCTCAATGTCGTTGATTTAAGCAGGACATAGAAAAGCTTGATCTGGTATATTAATTCCTCGCGGGCTCATAGCTCAGTTGGTTAGAGCGCACCCCTGATAAGGGTGAGGTCGCTAGTTCGATTCTTGCTGGGCCCACCAGTCTTCCCGCACTTCATCGCATTTAGCGCCACACTCAATTCCGAAGGGTGTACCTAATGCTTGCTCTGTCTCAGTGGAGCATTGCTCATTTCCATGGAAGCATTGTCCGTTGCTTGGAACACTTTTGGAAATTAAAGATGGAAAGCTGTCGCAAACCGTGACTTCTCTTGAACAATTGTGCTGTTTGATCCGTTCAATTGGCCATTCCGTCTGTTTTTAATTGATGCAAATTGAATCAAAAATCGTGTTCAAGGGATGATTGGATTACGCAAATCAAGAGGAACTTGCTATTTTCAGATTCAAAAATGGCTTTTTTGAATCATTTTGTGATGGTTTTTGAAATAGTGAATCCAGATTATATTTTGCGCGTCTAAATTGTATTCGCCCCTATCACTGGACAAATGAACCCTAGTAGAATTACAATGTCCTTGGGATAGGTCGCCGGGCGATCTTGGAGACGCTACAAAAACATGTTTGGGATTCGTACTTTCGTCATTGCATCCATTGCAATGGTAAGTGGCATTGCAGCTGCACAGTTTGATGGACCAGCTCCGCTGGCTTGGAGATGGCAACAACCATCCTCCGTTTCACCGTCTGGCTCACCTTTAGTAGATGGCAACACCATCTATTTCAACTTAGGTAATCGCGTTTACGCGATTGATCGAGAAACCGGAAACACCAAATGGAAATTCCCTAACGGTGCTCCATTCAACGGAGTTGTCAAAAAGTCTCCGGTTATGGTTAATGGAGTACTTTGTGTATACAATGACCAAAAGGAGGTCTACGGGGTCAATCCAGCTTCTGGCGAGTTAAAGTGGGTCTATCAAGCTCCATACCAAATATCAGGTCAGCTCGTAGCAGTCGGTAACAATATTGCGTTCCCAATGGACGGTGGCAACATTTCAGGAATCGAAGTTTCCACTGGTCAATCCATTTACAAAGACCAAGCTACTGGCGCAGAGTCACCATACAGGATTCTTGATGGCATGCGAGGTCCAATCTATTCCGATGGACGAGACATTGTTGCGTTTTTCGACAATCGAAACTATTTGCAAGCATTTAATCTCAAAACCCGAAAGCCAGCCTATAAGCTGAATTTCGGAGCAACCCCGGCCGACGGTTCTATGACTGCGTACGCAGGGGACTTTTACGTGTACACCGGAGCATTTGTGGCTTGCCTAAACGCCTTTTCTGGTTCAGTTAAATGGCAAAAGCCGGTACCAGAGAGAATGTTATTTTCTCCAACAGTTGGCGCAACCTCCATTATCTGCGTTAGTCAAACCGGAAATGCATACATCTATGATATGTCGGGCAATTTGACGAATCCTCGAAAGCCAATTAATCTTGGTTCACAGCCTTCAGTTCGACCTACCGGCGTTGGAAAGAAATTTATCGTTCCTACTGCAAACGGTGCGGTTCAACTCGTAGATCCAGTGACTGGTAGCATTGACTGGAAATATTACGTTCGACCAATGAATGAAGCGGCTCGAACTTCTGATACATCAAGTACCGGTGGAGCCGGCGGTGGACCTTCGGGTGGCGGCGGATTTGCAGGTGGCGGACCTTCGGGTGGCGGAGGATTTGGCGGAGCAGGTCAAGGCGGAAAAGGCCAAGGCGGTCAAGGCTCAACCAGTTCTGAACCAATTGTAACAGTCGAAGTTTCGGCACCAGTTGCGCTCGCTGGCAGAACTTTGTTGGTACCAGCTGCCGATGCAAGTCTTCTGGCTTTCGATCTTGAGTCTGGCGTTGATCTTACTGGACCAGTGGTTAAGCAAGTTTGGCCGACTCCTGGCGAAATTGTTTCAGGAAAGACTGGACAAGAATTCATCTTCAAAATTGAAGATGATGCGTCTGGAGTTAACATCAACTCAATCAAATTTGATATTGATGGTGTTCCATACAACTATGAGTTTGGACGTGAGGGCTACCTGATCAGTCAGATCTCGCAAAGTAAAAAGAACAATATGATTAGCGCAGGACGACACGTTCTACGAGTAGTCGCAAGCGATTGGATGGGGAACGTTACTACTTACACTGCGACCATCCGAATTGATAACACGCTTAACCCTCTGAAGAGACCGGGGAGCGAAACCACAAAGCCTGGTGGTGCTGGTGGCGGTACAGGAAAAGGTGGCGGTGGCGGATCTGGCGCTGGAGCTGGCTAGAGATAGTCCATTGATTCAGAACTGGAATGCGTTCTTAGCCGCTGAAATGTCAGCGCAGAAGGGTCGAGAGGTTTTACAATCTCTCGACCCAAATTCTATTTGGAGGGATGCACTTTTGTCTTCCCCCAAACTTTCTGATTCCGAAAAGAAGCGGGTCGAAAAGGCTCAATTAGAACTTGGTTCTCCTCCAGATGTTCATGTGTTGACTGAAGACATGTATCCACCGGCTCTAGCGTACGCAAGTGGCGTTCTTCCAGCATTTCTTTACTCTGGCAATCCAGTCGCCTTTGAAAAACCTTGTGTCGCTATAGTCGGGACCAGAAGTGCAACGCCTTATGGCCGAGTTTGTGCTCGTAAATTTGGAGAAGAATTAGCTCGACATGGGGTAACGGTTGTCAGCGGAGGAGCAGTTGGAATTGATGCCGCAGCTCATGAGGGTGTCCTGTCTGTTGGTGGCTCCACAATCGCCGTATTGGCTTGTGGTGTTGACCACGTCTATCCAAGTTCACATAGTGGATTGTTTACAAGAATCAAAGAGCATGGATGCCTCATGAGTCAATTTTCAGTCGGTAGCAAACCAGCCGATTACAAGTTCATTCAGCGAAATCACCTAATTGCCGCTATTAGTACCGCTGTTATCGTAATTGAGGCGCCAACAAAATCAGGAGCTATTCGGACAGCTGGCTTTGCTGCGGAACAAGGACGAGAAGTCTTCGTTGTGCCAGGTCAGATTGATCAATTTGGCTTTCAAGGCTCACACGCCCTCATAAGAGACGGAGCAACAATGATTGATCACCCAATGCAAGTACTAGAATCATTGGGCATCGAACCAGTTTATGCTCCTTTAAAACCCACAGTGGAAGGAATATCTGGCAGAATCTTGGAAGTGCTTTCCGCAAATTCGCTTTCAGTCGAAAAAATTGTTGATTTGACGGGACTTGATATGAGTGAGGTCCTTGCCGATCTTACAATCCTTGAATTAGAAGGACACGTCATTCGAGAGCACGGAGGATTTTCAAAAGCGCTATGAGCAGAATTGTTGTATTGACCCCAGGTGAAGACGGCCTAGATCTCATTCGTTTTGACACCGAAACCGGTGAAATGAACGATATTAAGAGCGGAGAACCCGAAGGAGTTCTTGTTCCCGGATTTATCGACATTCACATCCATGGTGCCTTTGGTGTCGATTTCATGTCCGCTACTAAGGAACAGATGGCGTTTCTTTGCACCAAACTTTCGGAGGATGGATACGAAGGATTTTTGCCCACCACGGTAACCGCATCTGCAGACGACGTCAAGCATGCCCTGTCCAATCTTCCTTCCAACCCAATGATTCTCGGATTTCACCTTGAAGGTCCATTTATTTCCGAGGAATTTCCTGGTGCCCAGCCTCAAGAATTCATTCTTGATCCTGAAGATGCCGGACCAGAGTGGGAGGAAATCCTTAGTGACCGAAGGCTAAAGATCGTGACCCTTGCTCCTGAGCTTCCTGGTTCTATTGAGCTAATCACTCGCCTCGTAAAGCACAAAGTTATTGTGAGCATGGGTCATACCAACGCGACCTATGATGAAGCGGCTCTCGCTCACGAAGCTGGGCTCAGGCACAGCACTCACACCTTTAATGCAATGAGAGCACTCCATCATCGCGAAGCTGGCGCCGTAGGGGCTGCAATGACCCTTACACCATTTAATGCGGAGCTCATCTACGATCGGGTCCATGTGAGCCCTGAAGCAGCTATGTTGCTCATTCAAGCAAGATTGGTTGACGGTCAAGTCATTGGGGTTAGCGACTCAACCATGGCATCGGGAATGGAACCAGGCACCGAGATCAATATGTGGGGGCTCGATTGTGTTGTCGGTGAAGGGGAAGTACGCTTAGCCGATAGTGGAAACCTGGCTGGAAGTGCGGTGACTCTCAAAACTGTTTTTGAAAACTTAACCGAAGACTTTGGAGTTGACGTGGCGGCTGACCTATGTTGTTACGCGCCGAGAGAAGCTCTCCGAATTAAAGGTGTCCCAAAGAAGTGGAATTTAGTTGAGGAAGAAACTGGGAAACTGATTAAGACCTTCAACACCTAGGAAGTTGCCTTAGACAACCGATCCCAAACGGCTAACCAATGCACGTTCATGGGAGGGGCTTGGACAAAAAACTCGCCTAAACCACGACCATCTAAGTCAGATAGATTGGCATATAGTTGTTGCGCATAGGCAATGGCATCCGATGACATCTGAATTTGATTACCGTTGGCTGGCTCCCCAAAAACAAGTCCTGGCTGGTCTGGTGCAACGGTTCCAGTAACCACGCATTTTGTTTTTGGCGCATAATGCCGTCGGTACATTCCTGGTGCTTTACGCAATGTTCCCGAATCTCCAACATTGAGATTCAGCACTATCTCAATGAGTTCCTTTCCGATTGAGCCAGGACGTAAGATAGTTGGTTCCTTGCTCGTGAGGTCAAGAACGGTTGATTCTATTCCCAAAATACATGGACCTCCGTCGATTATTGCAGCTACACCCTCGGCAAGTGCGGGGTCAATCATTTTCACATTTGTTGGCGAGAGACCCATAAAGGGATTTGCACTTGGCATCGCAAGGGCAAGGTCCCCGAGTTCCATGACCGCAAGGCAAGCAGGATGATCGGGCATTCTAATCGCAACGGTATTAAGACCTCCAGTCACAATCTCGGATACATGAGGCTGTTTTTGTAGAACAACCGTCAAGGGTCCAGGCATGAAGGCTTCGGCTAATCTTTGAACAGAATCTGGAATTTCGATTGCAAACTGATGGATTTGCTTCAGCGAGGCAATATGAACAATGAGGGGGTTGTCCGATGGCCTTCCTTTTAGCTCGAAGATTTTTGCTACTGCGGCTGGATTAGTGGCATCGGCGGCTAAACCATATACGGTTTCGGTGGGAAGCACAACCAAGTTCCCATTCTGAAGTTGTTCAGTCGCAAAAGCTAGATTTTCACGCGTTGGATAAAGGACGCTCATTTTATTGCAGCCATCATGGCTTCTTTCGGAGCAGGTTGATCCCACCAAAATTCAAATGAGGCTGCTCCTTGTTCCATTAGCATTGCCCGCCCGTCTTGAACTTTGAGACCGCTTTCATGAGCATCGATAAGAAACGGAGTCAATCCGTCGGCATAGGCCAGATCATAGGCCAAGGCATTCTTCTCCGCTTGTTTCCAATCAATCGGTAACCGATTTCCTCCAAGACTGGCAGAAGTTGAATTCACGATAAGATCAAAGCCCGCGAGGTTTGGGTCATTTACCACCGATGATTTGAGGTCATATTGTTCCAATAACCTTGTTGCCCGTGATGAGGTTCGGTTCCAAAGGGCAACGGTCCAACCATCCGACTCAAGAGCGTAAACCACTGAACGCGCACTGCCACCGGCACCTAATACGAGTGCTTTCTTCGACTGAAACTCGTGTCCCGCCAGGCTCATTGAGAAACCGACGACGTCCGTGTTTGTCCCTCGGTTTTTTTTGAAATCAATGGTGTTACAAACTCCTAGTCTTACCGCGACGTCGGTAGCATCTTGGCACCAATCAAAGGCGTCTTCTTTATGCGGGACCGTGACATTCACACCCCGGTAACCAAGACTTTGCAGTCTATCAAGAGCTTCATAAACTTCACCAACTTGAACTTCAATGGCGACATAAGCTGACTCAAAACCGCAAGCCTGAAATGCGGCCGTATGCATCCTCGGGGAGAGACTGTGACCAATTGGGCAACCGATTACGGCAAACTCAGCTTCAGGTGCCTTGCGCCAAGGAAAGAACTCACTCATTCTGCCTCGTGAGCTCGGAAAGCGAAATATCGTTGCCCCACAAAATTCCACATAGCTACTACGATTGCAGCAATTACAGCAGACAGCGCTAAGCTCACTCTTCGGTGCCCAGGAATGACATTGTAGAGTCCAGTCGAAATCAAGATATTAAGTGCCATGCCTACATATCCAACAACATAGACCTTCGCAAGTTGTTTGCCCTTTCCTGATTCGCTTTTCACTCTAAATGTAAAGGAACGGTTCAGCATAAAGGAGTTAAACATTGCCACCGAAGCAGCAACGAAAACTGCGAACGGCATGAACGCTCGGTCTGGCGCCGAAGCAAATGCAAAGATGCCAGGGTACTTTTCAATGAGGGTTCGACCGGCTTGGTCGCTTAACAGTTCCCCATTCATTTGCAGAACATTCATCAATGTGTATCGGATGGTGAAGTCAATAACAAATGAAACGCCTCCGACAATACAGAATTTCAGAAACTGCTTGACAATGGTCCTCTCTAGAAAAGGCACGTTTGGTGAAGGATCAATAGCGTCAGAAGGAGTCACTAAAGAACGATAAAGCAAACTTGTGACCAAAAGTTCCACAACTCGGTTAAATTTTGTTCCGGCAAACTCGGGGCCCTCCATCTTTTGAACCCAGATAGCGTCGATCCCAGCTCGATTTGCCCCAAGTACGTCGGTCATGATTTGATCGCCAATCATCACTGCATCTTCCGGCTTTTTCTTGTATTTATCGAGCGCCATTTCGTACATGTGAGTACTTGGCTTGAATCTACCTCGGAAAGTATCAACCTCCAAAACAGCCGAAAGTCGGGCAAGCCGTTCTGGATGCCGAGTATTGCTGAGAATGCAAAGATCGAACTTCATTTGTTTCGCTTTCGCGATCCAAGCCAATACCTCGGGTGAGAATTCTTCTTGCTTCCATTTCACCAATGTATGATCCACATCGAGCAAAATCAGCGAGAGCCCTTCGGCTTTTAGATCGTCAAGGCTTATTTCGGGCAAGGATCCAACCGCGTGGGCAGGGCAAAACGGCCGAAGAAATCCGGTTTTAGATCGATCAAAAGTGCCTGCGCGAAACCTCATTTTTTCTGTGCTTTCATAGTATCGCGCAATTTCACGAAAACTAGGTGTTCTGGGTATGTAGCAGTAAAGTGAGTTTCTTTACCAATCGAGATGTAATAGACGAAATTGTGGTTGATCGGATGAAGGGCAGCTTCGATCGATTTTACTGTCGGAGAACAAATTGGACCCGGTGGAAGTCCCTTTTGTAAGTAAGTGTTGTAGAGCGATTTGACGCTGGAATAGTCCTTATAGGTAAGGAGTCGCCAGTTTTGGATCGCGTAGTTGATGGTCGCATCGATTTGGAGTCGCATGCCTCGGTTGAGGCGGTTTTCAATAACGCCGGCGATCATCTGCTTCTCCTTGTAGTCGCTTGCTTCTTTTTCGATCATCGACGCAATGATGATCGTTCGCCGCATGTTTTCTTTTGTAAGTCCGAGACCTTCGGTGCGCTTCACAAAGTTCATGAGTTGCCGCTTGATAATGTAATCGGCACCGATGTCAGGGGCAAAGTTGTAGGTATCGGGATATAAGAAGCCTTCTAGCGAATCGTTGAAAAACGGAATCCCCGAGTCACTGAATTTCTCTGAATGGCTGGTTAGGTCCAAATAGTCGGATGCCTTAGCCACCTTTTTATCCTCAAGCAGCTTAGCGATTTGAGATATCCACTTCTCTTCAGGAATTCGAACCAATTGCTTGATCGGATTTCGCAATGCGGTTAATACTTCTTGAGTCGACATTCCAGGATTGACTCGATATACTCCCGGATTGATTATCCTCTTGTTTCCCCCGAGGACAACAAGAACTTGGGCGGTAAAAGCGCTCTTGATAATTCCTTTTTCCTGAAATTCGTTGAGTAATGACAATGTGCCCCTCGGCTTCGTAATAACTATCATTTGTGCAGGGCCGGTCGGCATTGCCCCAACGAGCGATGAAGCCCAGAAACCTATGCCACCAAATATTGTTACAGTAGCAATGATAAAGACCAGACAGCCTTTTCCACCCTTCTTTCCTCTAGCCACCAAAGTACCTCTCAAGAATCTGACAAGCGGCTTCGCTATCCAGGTGCTTCTTTACCGTTGCAGCTGTCCACTGTTGGCTTCGTAGGGCTTCTTCTGCCATGACTGATGTGAGCGATTCATCCACGTATTCAACTTTCCCGCCAAGCTTTTCAATTTCTGCGCCTAGCATTCGGCAGATACGCGACATCTTCGTTTCTTCTGTGCCAACCATCGGCGTACCAATGACTACAGCCTTCGCTTCTTCCTTGGTCGCAAGGGCAAAAATGTTTGCCGCATCCAGGCGTAAAGTTCCGGTTGCCTCAATTTGAGGTCTTGGAGTGGCGACTTTGTGTTCGGTTTCTCCGACTGCCACACCAATGCGTTTGCCACCAAAGTCAATTCCAAGCACTCTCAAGCCTGATACACCTTCAAAATTTCGTCATGGATTAGCCCGTTTGAGGAGATTGCTTCAAGGCCAAAGTCGCCTTTATCGAATGGATTATTGCCATTGAAATCGGTGAACTTCCCACCTGCTTCTTCAACAATGATCTTGATTGCACTCAGATCCCACCGGCTCACAACGGGATCAATCATAGCGTCGACTCGCCCCGTGGCGACCAGACAGTGACCGTATGCATCGCTCCAAGTTCGGGTTGCGACGGCAAGAGCCGACATTTCTTCAAAGCCTTTCCAGCGTCCGTATTTGACCATACTGTTGGGCCCCCCAGACGCGAGGAAGCCTCCCTTCACGGTATTTCGAGAGGTCACCGAAACTCTTTTGTCATTCATAAAGCAACCTGAACCCTGTTCAGCGTAGACCATTTCGTCAAGAGCTGGGAAATAAGAGACCCCGAGGATTGGAACACCATCAACTTCGTAGCTGAGCAACGTTGCGTAAAGCGGAACACCACATATGAACGATTTCGTTCCATCAATCGGGTCAATGATCCAGCGGGTGTTGCCAGTGCCAGTTAGACCTTGCTCCTCGCCGAGGATTGTTTCGCCAGGAAAATCAGAGTTGATTTCGGCTCTGAGAATCGCTTCAGCATCTTTGTCGGCAACGGTTACCGGTGAATCGTCTGATTTGTATTCAACAGCGACACCAGATTGGAAATGATCTAGGGTTGACTGACCTGCTTTGCGAACGGCATCAAGGGCAAAGCGAAGGCGTGGAGTCACCTGCATAGTTTATTCGATTCACTGGCTGATCCGCGAAGGTCTCGACAGCAATTCAACATATCAACGAAGAAGGGGACCTTGCGGTCCCCGTTTAGATTGGCGTTACTAATTCTCTCAACGGTAGTTAATCGCCACCACCGCCGCCACCAGGACCACCGCCGCCGGGTCCACCTCGACCGGGACCGCCTTGGCCGCCACCGAAGCCTCCGGGTCCACCTTGTCCGCCGCCAGGACCACCCTGTGGCCTTTCAAGCTTGAATGGCGCACCAGTCATTTCTTTGTACTTATTCTTTTGGTTTTCGTTGAGAACAATCATGATCTTTTTCATGAGGTCATCAGCAAACTTGCCCATGTCGCCGCCAGGACCACCTTGTTGTCCGCCAGGGCCCCCAGGTCCGCCCTGACCGCCAGGTCCGCCTTGACCACCCTGTGGTGGTCGACCATTTTTCATGATTTCATCAATTTGATCATGTTGCTTTTCTGATAGGTTCAGCATGTCATTTACTTCAGGACTCATGAACCATCGTGGGCCTTGAACTTGAATATCAATTTGGCGATATCGCTTGTATTGACCAGCGTTCAGAATCTTTTTGATGGCTTCTTCCATCTTCCTTCCTTCTTCTGGGTTCATGCCTCCACCAGGTCCTCCCGGGCCACCTTGACCTCCGCCAAAGCCTCCGGGTCCACCAGGACCGCCCTGACCACCTCGTCCACCTTGGCCTCCCTGACCGCCTTGTCCACCAGGACCGCCGCCTTGACCACCACGTCCGCCTTGTCCACCGCCAAAGCCTCCAGGTCCGCCTTGTCCGCCACGACCACCTTGGCCATTTTTCATCAAAAGAGCTTCAATTGCTTTGACTTGGTCATCGGTCTCTTTCAATTCTTTTACTACTTGGGGATTCAGCAATAGCATTGGCCCGCGCGGTGCACCCATCATTCTTTGACCGCCACCTTGACCACCAGGACCGCCTTGACCACCAGGGCCACCTTGTCCTCTACCTTGACCGCCTCCTGGTCCGCCGACATTACTGCCACGGCCATCTTGCGCAACGACAACACTTGCCGACGTAACAATTGCGATCATTGCGATCCAAGAGAGTCGGAATCCATTTCGGTTTTTCATTTTTTTGTCCTAGAATCGGTTTACACCGCTTACATTGGTTACTATACGATTCGCTTATTTAGATTTTGTTTGGGATTTCATTTTTCCAAATTTAATGGAAAGATGAGTCGGACTTCGGTTCCTTCATTGGGCTTACTTTGAATCCGCAACACGCCTTGGTTGGATTCGACAATCGACTTGACAATTGCCAATCCCAAACCGGTTCCACCAATCTTCCGATTGCGGGCATCATCAACTCGGTAGAATCGTTCAGTAAGTCGAGCAAGATGCTGAGGCTCGATTCCTATTCCGTTGTCCTTTACGGTAATCATGCATTGACCACCGGAAACTT
>JAYUOQ010000393.1:0-8315 GCA_043760685.1 Armatimonadota bacterium
GGATTGAGACGAACTTACAGCTCACAAAACTAATTCTCGGTCACCTGGCATTTCATAATGGGTCTAGTTTGAAGTAGTAACTCTAACCCCAAGGAGCCAGCTATTTGAATCTAACTGGGCAGTTTGAACGTAATATAAGAGATACCAATGGAACACACGTCAGCATTAACCGCAATCTTTATTGCCTTCATTGCTGCTGTAATCGGAGGCGAAATTGCCATGCGCCTCAAAATGCCATCCGTGGTCGGGCAAATCTTTGGTGGAATCATCATCGGCAAGTCCGTGCTGAACTGGATTGCTCCCGAATCAACCCCGATCATCATTGAACTTGGTGAACTGGGCGCCGCCTTTCTACTGTTCAGCGTCGGGCTCGAAACTCCGTTTGCCAAGATCGGAAAAGTCGGGAAAGAAGCCCTGATTGTTGCGGTCCTCGGTGTCATTGTTCCTTTTATCGCTGGGTTTGGGTGGGCGCACTTGTCCGGTCTGCCTACTGCCGAATCCATCTTCGTGGCAACCGCTTTTATCGCAACTAGCGCTGGCATTACCGCCAAGGTTCTCCAAGAGCTTGGAGTCATAGACAAGAAGTACAGCCAGGTAATCCTTGGCGCTGCCGTCATCGATGATGTCCTCGCGATGATCGTGTTATCGGTCGTGTCATCTGTTTCAACTGGAAAAGGGGTGAATCCATTGGCTATCGGCCTCGTAATCGTCCAGTCTCTTGGCTTCATCTTCATCATGGCGACGGTCGGGCGACGCCTCGCAAAATCCAAGGGGCGAATGCTAAACAAGCCCCTGAATCCGTTGTCGCCTTGGTCGCTCTCCATTGCTCTCTGTATCGGAGTTGCGGTTCTATCCAACATGCTGGGTCTTGCCGCAATCATTGGCGCTTTCCTCGTCGGAATGGTGCTTGCTGAAACCGACTATCGAGATTGGATCCACGAAAAAGTCATTGATCTCAACGAGTTCATCGTCCCATTCTTCTTCATCTCTGCGGGTCTCAGCGTCGACATCATGGCATTTAAAAGCCTGCCTGCCATCGGTAGTCTCCTGCTCATTTCGATTCTTGCAATAGTCGGAAAATTTGTCGGTGCCTGGCTAGGAGCGAAGCAAGATCGAACCATGGTTGGCGTGGGAATGGTCCCGCGCGGGGAAGTCGGAATCATCATCGCTGGCCTCGGATTCCAGTTCAAAGTGATTGGCAAGGACGTCTATTCTCTATTAGTCGGCATGTCACTGATCACGTCAATCGTTGCTGCACCCGTTATGAAGTTGCTTGTGAAACGGGAAGCGAAAAAGCAAGAGAGCTGAGACGCTGGGCCAGCCGGGTATATGTTGGTGTGGCACCGGTAACGACCACTGCAAAGCTGAGAGTTACCTGTGAAAAGTTGCCAAAGTCGAGATGCAGCTGCCTCCACAGCCCAATCACGAGCAATCTCTGAGAATCAATCCTACCGGCAAATTTCTAAGACGACGCTGTGGAGGCTTCTGAACTCAGGATAAACCTCATCGACGGACCCTCGATGGCGTACTTACTAGGTCCATTTTCACAGAGGTCTTCCTTGACGCTCCTTCCTCAAGTCCCGTGCAAAAAAGGGCAATGCAACGAAGAAACCCACCCCAAAAGACAAGCGCGTCGTTACGATCAGAATTAAGTGCCAGCCTTCCGAAAGCAAGTGCTGTTCGAACAAAGCGTAATTGAGAAGCCCAACCAGGAATCCCACGGTTGGAATGATCAATAAGCTGGAATACTGACTTAGTCTAGCCATAGGTCCCCGATCGCCAGCCTTCCAATCCCGTCTGTGCTGTTGCCACTCCGCGACTTGACCTGAAAGCAAGACCATAATCATGACCCCAACGGCGCAATAGAATTCCAACTTCGAAACAACTCGAAATTTCATCAGAAAGTAAGAACCCATCATGACCAAAGCTGCACCAACATGAATAGAGCCTTTAAGCAACGTCTTTTTGACTTCCGGCGTTAAATTCACGGTGCACCATCCATTTCATTAATAGTCTTGTCGCTTCTTCGAAAAACTTTCCAAAGCCCAAAGACCATTAACGGAAGCGTGCAAATTTGTATCGCGTCGGTCACTCCGCCGGAAACCACATGGATATCTCGGAGAAATGCCGCAAAAGTTCCGATAGCCAACCCAATCCAAAATGGGGCAGACTTTCGCAAGGATCCCGGTGGCCAGAGGGGTCCCTGCCCGGCCCAAATTATCGTGATCGTACCAAAGATGCTGCAAATTGTTCGACCAAGTCGAAGCAACCCAATCACCAAATCCGAAGCGCCACCATGCCGAGTCCAGTACCGACCCTGCGTTTCAAACACGACCGTTAAGATCAAGAATAGTGCAACCAACAAAAAGCGGTAGTAATCGCGCTTAGTCATCGTTTCGGCTCTTCCTCATCTAACAAATCACCCATCACAACGGTCAAATTGATCCGCTTCAAGAAACGACCCCTGGCGTCTTCGCATTTCGTTTCTTATTTCGTCGGGAAAAATTCCAAACATTGATGAAAACGAGACAAACAACCATAAATTTGCCGATAACGTAATCTTGGGCCTTTGTAATAAGTCCATTCATGTGCAAAAGACTGGTGATCCCAAGAACAAATAGCCCGAAAGCCATTGCAATGATGACCCAATCAACTTCCTTTGCCAGCCGATAGGTTTTAACGCTTTCCCTAGCCATGTAAGCCGTGCCCGCATAGCACAGCCCGATGAAATAATAATCATCAAATGCTTTGGTGACCATTCCATGTTTCGCCATAGAAGAAACGAACATGGATGAGGCGATAACACCCATCGGAATCAATATCTGCTTCAACGATGGTTCCGCCACAAAACTATTATAACCTCCGATAGATAAATATCCCGTGAACTTTAAAAGGCGTACTTCGTGAGCTTTACTCATTGAGGTTGGTCGGGTTATCTTGGCGTGGCACTGCGCTACGACTTACGCGCTTCATTGGGGAATTGAGTTTCGATGCAGCCAGGAACAGTGCAAGCAGACAGGGTCAGGGAAGTGAGTTTTGGGCTTCAAGGTCGCCAATGAATATCTTTCCAAAATCTTTGACCAGCCAACTGCCAACGGTCAACGGTTAACGCCAAACGGCAAATTAATGAAGGAATTTTTAAACTAAGAAGGCCGCAGACGCGTCTAAAAAAGGAATGGTAGCGACAAATGGACTCGAACCATCGACCTAACGGGTATGAACCGTTCGCTCTAACCAACTGAGCTATGTCGCCACTCGAACAGAAAAGATACCAGTTTGAACGTCCAAGACGCAACTTAGAGGATACTTAACCAGCATGTTTCAGATAGCACTTTTGCTTGCCTACTACCAACAACCTTCCGTAGACGTCCTCAGTGGACTCGCAAAGAAGAAAGACATTGCCTCACTTTCAAAGTTTTCGACGGGCGACGGCAGCGAGTTCAACGTCTTAAAAGGAGGTTCCTACGAGGTTGGAAAGTATGGTTGGAAAGCCGAAGATCTATCGATGCCAGGAGTAGGGAACTTCGTTGTTTTCACAACTCCCCTAACGTCCCAAGACATCGGTGAACTTCTATTTGAAAGAGTCGGCGCAAAGTTAAAATTCATCGATGAACAAGCCAAAGATGGGCTAAGACTCCGCCACCACAAGGTCCGAGTTTCATTCAATGTTGACCGAAAGGAAGCTCGGTTACAAGATGAAGTTTCGGCGGAAGTGACTTCGAACGACAAGCTATTCCATGCCCTTCGATTCTCGCCCTGCTATAAAATGATTTCTATTTCCGAAGGTGCGACGCCATTGCCGTTCAAGCAATCTGGAGGGCTGGTGATGATTCCAAAGCTATCTCCCGGCCCACATAGTTTCAAAATTGAGTACTCCGCTGTCGTCAACCTTCCCGGCTATGCTGGATCAATCGCACCGGGACTCGCAACCCTCACCAACGACTATTGGTATCCGATGGTCAACCGAATGCCCACAACTTACGAAATCGCGGTTGTACCGCCCGAAAAAGGTTGGACCGTAGTTGCCCAAGGAAACTATCTAGGAAGAGAAAAGGAAGCCAAAGAACCAGCTGAGTTGTTTAAGGTTGACATGCCAACCATCTACTGGAGCTTGACAGTACTAAAGACAAACCACGTCGAAGAGATGTTCGAGGGAAGAAAACTCCAAATGTGGAGCCCTCGAGTTCCAACCGAACGAATGGTGTTACAGCCAAAACTCTACGCTCCAATTATCAAACTTTTTGACAAGGACTTCGGAAAGTTTCCGTTTGACTCTTACGGCGCCCTTGATAGTCCAGCGTACGGCGGAGGAGCACTCGAAGCCTATTCATACGCCACATATGGCGGCGGCTTGCCCGATGAAGATGCCCACGAGCCATCCCATACATGGTGGGGTGGAATTCTGCCCAATACGTACCTAAAGTCGTTTTGGAACGAAAGCTTCGCCGTCTGGTCGTCCGGATATTTCTCGCGAGAAGTTCCCATCGGCAACGCCCTTGATCGCAGAGAGGCATTCCAAACGATTTCCTTAACTAACGATGAATACAACGATGCGCCATTGATGAACTCTGGAGTGGCTTCAGGAACCGCGGGTGGAGCTTTGGGCTACGGAAAAGGAGCCGATGTCTTAGCAATGCTAGAGCAACTCGTTGGAACCACAAACTTTGTACAATGTTTGAACGAGTGGGTTCGAATTCATCCTAAGGGCGAGCCAGCCGAGTGGGAAGAGTTTGAGGCTATCGTACTTCGACGTCTTTCCCAATATCAACTCAAAGACTTCTTCGACGATTGGTTTCGAAGGCCAGGATTTGCCAGCGTGACTCTAGAAGGAGGCAAGTACTCGCCCGGCAAATTTGAAGGCAAATTACAGTGGAACGGTAAGCGATTCAGGATGCCAATTGACCTTTGGTTTGAGAACAAAGGCGGCGGAATGCAAGTGCGAATCTTGGACACAAAAACCGTTGATCAAGATGGTCGTTTCACCATTGCAATGCCAGATTTTCGTCCCAACAAAGTCTACTTCGATCCATACCACCGAGCCTTGAGGACCGGCCCTGCTCCAAAGTTCAATTCATTTGCGGAAGTCTCGTCGGAGTTTCAAATTGTTCGCGACTCAAGTCATCCCGAATATTTGCAACACGTTGGCCAATCGGCAGGAGATCAAAAGCTTGAAAGTTTGAACAACAAATTCCTGATTGGGCATCCTTTAACCATGCCAAAGCTAAAGGAGTTATGCGCAAAAGCCGGTTTTGCCGTTAATGGTGACATCTTAACATTTCAAGGCACGACCATAAACTTGAATGAAGGTGCCGCTGTCGCAATCGTTGAACTAGGAGACGGAAAACGATGCGCAATCGGACTCGGAACGTGTTTAATGCAACCGAATTTGGGCAAGGGATATATTGGCGTCGTGGATAATTTAGGTCGAATGTTAAGAGGTAAGACTCATTTTCCTGCTGACCCAAGCGCTGGATTACCGATTTAGTCGAAAAAACCTAACCATGCACTAAGGTTTCGAATTGGGGCGTAGTTATGTTGGAAGGGCGGTGCCTCTTCGAAGGAAATGCCTTATGCAAACAAAAAGCCGAAATCCACTAAGCAATACGATCAAGTCCGAGGTTAGCGCAATTCTGCTTCCAATCGTTTACGACGCGACCGAACTAAAAAGCCATGTCAAACTAGCCCATTGGAATTTACGAGATCCAGACTTTATTTCAATTCATCGGCTTCTTGACGAAGTGGCCGCCACGATTGAAGAAGGTATTGATGAAGTTGCAGAGCGGGCAAGACAACTTGGTGCAGTTATGGACGTGACCCCCGCTAAGGTAGCTGAAGGAACTGGGCTCAAATCATTTCCAACTGGTCTGTTAAACCGTACCATTGCATGTAATGGCCTCCTCATTTCTCTTGGTGCAGCGGTTGATGGGCTCCACAAAGGTATTGACAAGTGTGCTGATGTCGGTGACGCAATTAGTGCGGATTTGCTTACATCCGTATCAGCAAAACTTGAGGTCTACCTCTGGTTAATCGAGTCCCACATGGTTTAGTAAATCAAGTGTCACAATTGACCATGCCTGAACCAAAGCCTCGATTTGCCGTTATCCTCAATGAAAAGGCAAGGAGTGGCAAAAAGCTCTCGAATGTTGTTACCGACGAGCTAGGTAATTTGGCTGACTTTATCGTTCTTGCGAAAAAACCTACTGATCAACTCGCGGCGATCAACCGTGCCAAGAAAGAAGGAATCAAAAATATATGGATTGGTGGCGGCGACGGTTCAGTCCGCGCCGCAGCTGGACAACTGGTAGATACCGATATTGTGATGTCGATTTTGCCTTTAGGAACCGGTAATTCACTTGCGCGTGAATTAGAAATCCCCTTAAAACTTGGTGACGCAATTCAGTTTCACCTCCATGAAGCTCAGGTTCGGGCAATTGACGTAGGGACTTTTCAAAACGAAGTTTTCGTAAACGTAGCCACATTGGGACTGACCACAAACATCATGGAAGAAGTTCAAAAGTCGAATAAAGGCTTATTTGGTCGCTTGGTTTACATTCCAGCTATTTCAAGAGCATGTGCTGAGACAAGGTCGTTTAAAATTCGAGTGGAGACGGACAGTGGAACCTACGATGGTAGAGCTCTTCAGTTCGTTGCCGCCTCTACCCGCCTGCACGGTGGACCATTTCCTGTCTCTGACAATGCGGCAATCGACGATGGTCAACTATCAATATACATCTTGACAAGTACAAGGGAGAACAGCCTTTGGAGATATGGAGTCGCCCTATTGTTGCGCCAACAAACAAAATTGCCAGAGGTATGGAGTGTCGAAGCCAAGTCCGCTAAGGTAACGCTTCTTGGGCCAAAACTCTTTGTAGTTGATGGCGACCCTGTTCGGGCATCTTCGGCAGAGATTGGGATCAAAATGCATGCTCTAATGGTTAGCGCGTCTAAAACATCATAGAAAAAAATGAAACACTTGAAGCACAAACGACGGCTCAGCGAAATCGTAGAGAAGAACATCAGGACCATTTCGGACATCGAGCAAGCGGTTCATGATTCGCGGACTCCAGCCGACAAAATTATTGATCGGATTGCCGGATTCTGCGGAAGTATGACATTTCTATGGTTTCACTGTATTTTGGTTATTGGATGGCTGGTTATTAACTGGTTGCCACAGTTCAAAACAACTCTCAGATTTGATCCTCCGCCGTTTGGATTTCTAACGGTGTTCGTTTCGCAAGAGGCCATTCTATTGTCGACATTTATCTTGATCAGCCAAAATCGACAGCAGAAACTTGCTACTCAAAGAAATCATCTCGAACTTCAAATAAACTTGCTGGCCGAACAAGAGACGAGCCATCTCATTGTTATGCTGACTTCGCTCTTAGACCATCATGGAATAAAGCTACCAGATGGGGATACTTTGGCGTTACAAGGAGAAACGGATGCGACCCACCTATCTGAATCTATCGCGTCGGGAAATATTTAATCTCATTCTTAAATTACCCACGGCGCAAAGCCGTTTGGCTTATTAAGAAGTTCCCATGACGAAGCATCTCTATCGTGCCAGTTAGTGACTTCTCCCTCGTTGCGAGAGGCAAAAAGGGCATCAATGTCTAGTCCGGCAACGATGATGTCGTCTTCGTTGAGCTTAGACTCGGACAAGACCGCTTCCATCGGGAATGGAGCAATACTCGGAGCGATTATTGCTGAAGTGCCATAGCTCTCCGGAATTGGTTCACGCCCGATATCCCCGACCAACGATGAATGAACAACAAATACTTGGTTTTCAATCGCTCTTGCCAGGCTTGACCATCGTACTCTTTGGAACCCTCGGCGTGTCTCAGTCCAAGCTGGAACCGCATGAATCAACATTCCGTCCTCCGCGAGGCAGCGCGGTCCCTCTGGGAACTCGCAATCATAACAAACACTGACTCCTAGTCGTCCTGGGAGCGGCTGTACGCCGTGACCGGCCAAGATTGCCCAATCCGACCGTTCATAGACCGTCAACTTGTTCTTTTCTTGAAAGAAGACTTGTCCGTCGGGAAAGGCAATCGGGCAGATGTTCTTGATTCCATCATCTGTCCCCCTGAAGTGAGACCCACCCACGATCGCCATTCCACTATTGACCGACATTCTAGATAACCACTTCACTGTATCCTCCCAATATTGGGCAAGATATCGTGGACACTTGGCTTCACTAAGTTTGGGTTCCAAATAAAGAAGTTCGAGGGAAAACAGCTCCGGGAGGACAACTAATTGAGCACCATCGTCATTGGCCTTCTCAATGAACTCGTACCCGTGATTCCAGAACGCCC
>JAYUOQ010000394.1:0-3194 GCA_043760685.1 Armatimonadota bacterium
AGCTCTATCTCACGCACGAGAACAATGCCTCTAGCTGGGTACGAGCACAATTCCAACCAATCCCATCCAACTGTTATCTTACAGGCTGGGTAAAACGCCAAATCAAAGGTGGCCGGTTTATGCGACCAACTGCGACGTAGGAGCTGCGAGCTTATGCCAGGACAGTTAGTGGGCAACCAGAACCCAATGGTTTTGGCAAAAACACCTTCATGGAGCCAGCAGGAAAGTTAAAACGCAAGCTTCAAAACACTCCTGGCCATACTTATTGCTATCCCACCTCGACTGTGTCACGAATCTCGTCGGATTCTTCGATCTGCGTGGGTCAGCCGGAATCAATCTGTAGAACTTCGACAAAATCCGCCTCGACGCGCATTGCCTTTTCCCTAACAGAGCAATCACCCGTGTCAACGCGACTCTTCCGTCTCACAAACCTTGCATCCAATCCCCAATGAGAGAACCTAAACCCTGCGAAATTTTCAGTTTTTTACATGTGACCAACTAACAAATAAACAGTTGTAGAAATAAAACGTATATTAGAGTACAATAACGCGAAAGTGTACTTCTGGTCGTCATTTTCGAGCCTCGCGAAAAGTGCAAAAAAAATGAAATTTTCCGAAATTAGGTTCAATTCTTTACCAACAAATGATTTCCGAAGCCAAACTCAGCCAATGGAGTCTCGGCTCAATCCCGTTTCGGGATGGAGTCTAAGCGACATCCCGCCCGCGGGGCGGGGTCTCGGCTCAATCCCGTTTCAGGATGGAGACAAAGGGACATCCCAACTCTTAACTCCACGACCGAATTCTTTAACAACTGAATACTGAACTCAATAACCCCTCATCGAACCCTGCTCAAAGGTAGACTCAAACCATGCTATCTATGGAACAGCATGAAGCGCTGTCTAAGGCTCGTCCGCGCCTAGACGCTATTGGAGGTCATCTTTGACCTGCATGCACTTCAGAAGCAAATAAAAGAGCTCGAAACTCAATCGGCACAACAAGAATTTTGGGACGATCCCGCTACCGCTAACAAGGTGCTTCAGCGCCTCAGTCGGCTAAAAGATGTCCTAACTCCTTTCGCGGAACTAGAAAAAACAGAAAGAGATATTGCCGAATTGTACGAGATGCTCAAACTTGAGCCGGATGCTTCCTTGGAGAGTGAAGCAGATAGCATGGCAATTAAGCTTATCGAAGATCTCGATGCTTACGAGCTAAGAACCCTTCTTACCGGCGAACATGACTCACGCAATTGTCTGCTCGAAATCAATGCCGGAGCCGGTGGAAGTGAAGCCTGCGATTGGGCGGCTATGCTTCAACGGATGTACTCGCGTTGGGCAGAACGCAAAGGTTACAAATGCGAAATCATCAGTGAAACACCTGGTGACGTCGTCGGCTACCGATCCGTCCAAATGCAGATCACTGGTTTGAATGCCTACGGCTTTCTCCGATCCGAGCAAGGTGTTCATCGCTTAGTCCGAATCTCACCTTTTGATGCTGCGGCAAGGCGGCACACGTCCTTTGCAAAGGTCGAAGTCCTGCCCGAAGTCGAAGAATCTGAGGTCACCATCAACCCTGATGACCTCAAAGTAGAAACCCTCCGAGCGGGCGGCGCCGGTGGACAGCACGTCAATAAAACCGAGTCTGCCGTAAGAATTACGCACATTCCGACCGGAATTGTCGTAAATTGTCAGAACGAAAGAAGTCAACACAAAAACCGAGCGAGCGCAATGTCGGTTCTTTTGGCCCGTCTAATGGAACTAGAAAGTGCGCAATCTCAAGACCGAATCAACGAGTTGAAAGGCGAAGGTGGTCCGGCAGCTTGGGGACGACAAATTCGAAGCTATGTGATGCAGCCGTACACCATGGTAAAAGACCATCGACTTGGCCACGATACCGGAAATGTGACCGGAGTATTAGATGGCGACATTGATGGCTTTATCGAAGCATATTTGAAACAAAAACCGTCCGAAGACGCCTACATAGATTAAGAGATGATTATTCCTGCCCTAATTCTTGCCGTAATTGGCATTGAGCAAGACTTCAAAGTTCCAACTGAAGCGTCCGCCGAATTCCGGAAGCTGGCTCTGAGTATCCAGGATGCTTATGTAGAAAAGAATTTCGAAAAGGGCTCCTCGCTCATCGGCATGCTTCCGAAAACTTCGGTATCGCTCAAGGCAGACCTCACCAAAGTACCAGCTGCCCAACAGCCTTCTTTTGCGACCGCAATCTCAGCCTCTACCAAGATGTGGCAGACCGCAATGGATGGATTAGTGACTTTCGATTCCAAGAGCACTTCGAATCCGGATATTAAGCTGACTTTTGGATCGATTGCTACCCCGACCTGGAAGCTAGTGCCAAATTCAGCTCCCCCAAAGTGGAATGGAATGGTGCCCTCCACCCTGGCGGACGCAACCTATTGGTGCAATCTGACATTTGCAAAGTACCTCGGGCTTGGGACGATATCGAAAGGTAAAAGTCTGTCGGATAAAGATATTGCCGCGGCGAAAAAAATTCTTGGCTTTTCTCGTCTTTTGCAGGATTCAATTCTATCCATGGCACCGGACTATCGCGTTCCGGGCGGGACATCCAGCGAATACCACCACCTCATTCTTGACATCAAGAAGGCCCTTGGTGAAAAGGATTTCGGAACTGCGAATCAACTAAGTGCTTTGCTTCCGAGACCAACCGTCAGTTGGAAGTTGAGTACTGCCAAACTCAATGCCGACCAAAAGGAGCAGTTCTCTCAATCGGCTGAATCCTCAATGAATGCTTGGACCAAGGCACTTGCCGGGCAAGTTGAATTTAAGCAAATTCAATCTGGGAATGCAGACATTTCTATTAGTTTTGAGCCTGTACTTGCCAAGAAAGCCGATACCAACGAGCTTGCAGGAGCGGCAACTTTTCTTGGAGTCGATGCAACCCAGACGCGAGTCGAAACCGTCATCGGTCTTAAGCGTGGGGCCAAACTTCAAGGCGTGTTGGCGCGAGAAGTATTCAATGAATGCCTGTTCACATTTGGACGATACTTAGGCTTAGCCCCGAGTCCATTGTTAGGCTCAGCAATGGGGAGGGTCGAAGGGCAAATGAATAACCCCAATTCGATTTCGCCCCAAGATATCACGGCCGCAAAGAAGATGTTGGTGCTTTCCAGCCAACTCCGAGCAGCTATCCAAAAGAAGCAGTCAATCGAATTGAGAC
>JAYUOQ010000395.1:0-3190 GCA_043760685.1 Armatimonadota bacterium
TGGCTCGATGTCGCGCGCTACGCCGATTCAAATGGCCTGGATGAAAATCTCGTTTTTGTGAATGCCTGGCGATATCGAGATTGGGTTATCAATGCGATCAATAACGATAAGCCAATCAGCCGATTTATTCAGGAACAGGTTGCCGGAGACATCCTTCCTGGTGCTGGAGATGATGGAATTATTGCTACTGGATACTTAGCACTTGGTGGAAAAATGCTCGCCGAAGATGATCCAGTCAAGCAAGAAATGGACATTATTGATGAGCAAGTTGATACGCTCACCAAGACATTCCTGGGACTTACAGTAGGTTGCGCCAGGTGCCATGACCATAAATTTGATCCTATTTCTGCCAAAGACTATTACTCAATGGCGGCGATTTTTAAGTCAACTAAGACAATGCTCAACTTCCGCGTTGTTGCTGACTGGAATGAAAGAGCGTTGGGTTCCAAGGAAGACAAAGAAAAAGTAACCTCGATTGAAGCTCAAGTTAAGGCAAAGACAGAAATTGCAGAGAAGAAGCGAAAGGCAGCCGGGGAAATTCTACTGAAGGAGCTTCAACCGCAAATTCCCGCATACGAAAAAGCTGGCCGAGAACTTATCGAAGCCGAGAAAGGAAAAGTTGAGCTCAAGCCAACTATCTCGACTCCTAATGGCGTAGCACCGGCTGATGCGATTGTGCATGAAGCGGAGGATTTTGTTGTTGGCAATGTTAGTAAGGATAAAAGTGGCTTTGGTAAGGGAATTGGGGTTCTTGTTAACATTGGAAACTTCCCTAACGTCACCGAATACGAAGTGAATGTTCCCACTGCTGGTGCCTATCAACTTGACCTGCGATACGCTTCAAACGATCCAAGACCGATTGTTGTTTATGCAAATGGTTCAGTGGTTCTTTCAAATGCGGCGGCCAAAATTACCGGCGGATTTGATCCTGATCATCAACAATGGCATCCGGAAGGCATTTTCATGCTCAATGCTGGAAAAAACACCATCAAGTTTCACCGAGAAAGCTACTTCCCCCACATTGATAAGTTTCTTTTGATTTCACGACCAGGTCAAACTCCTACCGATGTTTTGGATTACATCGCCAAGAAAAACAACCTGATTCCCGAGATTGTTAAAGATATTGCGGAAAGAATCAAGAATAAGATCGATATTCGTATTGAGCTTCCCGAGAAGGCGGACAACCTCTTCCCTGCTCCAGTAGCCAAGGAACTCAAGGTTTTAGGCGAGGAAGTTAGTACTCTCAATAAATCAAAGCCTAAATTGCTTAGGGCAATGGCGGTTGAAGAAGGAAAGCCAACGAACCTCAAGGTACATCTTCGGGGGAACTACTTGACGTTGGGCGAACCAACAGTCAGGCGCTTCCCTACTGTCGTTTCCGAACCTAATCAACCAAGCCTGCCTGCAAATTCAAGCGGACGACTTGAACTAGCTAACTGGATGACAGATGGAAAAAATCCGCTTACGGCACGAGTTTTTGTCAACCGGGTATGGCGATGGCGATTTGGAAAGGGCCTTGTTGGATCAACTGATAATTTTGGCGCACTTGGTGAATTGCCGAGTCACCCAGAGTTATTGGACTGGCTTGCAACTACCTTTGTAAAGGAGGATAATTGGAGCCTGAAAAAGCTTCACAAGCGTATCATGCTCACCAACACTTACCAAATGAGTGGGCAATATGAAGCAAAAGCGGCAAATCTTGATCCGGATAACCGAATGCTCTGGCGTTTCCCAAGAAAACGACTCGAAGCAGAAGCAATTCGCGATAGTATCTTGTCGGTTGCTGGAACATTGGACCGAAAAATGGGTGGAAGCCTCATGAATTTCCAGCCTCGAGAATACGTCACGAGTACTGCTAGCTCCGATCCAATTGACTACAACGGAAACCGACGAGCGGTCTACCTTCCGGTTATTCGAGCGGCATTGTACGATGTGTACACTGCGTTCGACTTTGGTGATCCAACCGTTATGAACGGTGACCGATCCAGCACCACGGTAGCTCCTCAGGCATTATTCATGCTGAATAGTAAGGTCATGATGAATGCGACGAGGTCCCTAGCAGAATCAACGTTGAAAAAGTCCGGACTCAGTGATTCTCAACGTATTCGTCAACTTTATCTGACATGTTATGGTCGCCCAGCAACTGATGCTGAAGTGACCCTTTCCCTCGGCTATCTTGGCCGATTTAAGACCGTTT
Organism: Armatimonadota bacterium; assembly: GCA_043760685.1. Classification (GTDB taxonomy): domain Bacteria; phylum Armatimonadota; class Fimbriimonadia; order Fimbriimonadales; family Fimbriimonadaceae; genus Fimbriimonas. The sequence goes on from JAYUOQ010000395.1 coordinate 2,198, forward strand.
ACGCAAAAGCGAAAGCCCCCCGGATGAGTGCCTGGCAAAGCCTCTGTAAATCCATCATTGCCGCCAACGAGTTTATTTATGTGGAATAAGGACTTCATTTCTCGCCGTGACCTACTCAAGGACAGTGCCATTGGGTTTGGAAATCTAGCGTTTCTGAGCCTTCTTGCCGAACAGGGTCTTGCAAGCGACGGAAAGCCCGACAGTCGTAATCCGTTAGCGCCAAAACTTCCGCAGTTCCCGGCCAAGACTAAGAGGGTTATTTTTGTTTTCCTCCATGGCGGACCTAGTCAAGTTGATACCTTTGATCATAAGCCGCTTTTGACCCGTGATCATGGCAAACCATTCACGGGTGAAATGCCTCGAATTGTTTCGTCTCCGACTGGCAACCTTCTGAAGAGTCCTTGGGAGTTCAAACATTACGGCAAGAGTGGAATTGAGGTCAGCGATCTGTTCCCGCATGTCGGTAGTTGCGTTGATGATTTGTGCTTTATTAACTCAATGTATGGTTCAAATTCTCGCCACGGTGGTGCTCTATTGGAACTCCATACTGGTAGCGACACGTTTGTTCGCCCTTCGATGGGATCTTGGGTTACGTATGGCCTTGGAACCGAGAATCAAAATCTCCCAGGCTTCCTAACCATTTGTCCAACCCTTAGTCACGGTGGAGTCAACAACTGGAGTTCCGCTTTCCTTCCGGCTTATACGCAAGGCACGCCCATTGGAAATGCAAGCATTGAAGCAGGAAACGCCAAGATTCCCTTTATACAGAACAGCGAAACTCCTGCGGAGGCTCAAAAACTTGAAATTGAGATGCTGAAGCAACTCAGTAAGGATCAATTGGCTCATCTTGGTCCCGACCCATTCCTTGAAGGCAGAATCAGCTCATTTGAGCTCGCTTTCCGGATGCAGTTGGCCGCCCCTGAGTTACAAGAGATTACAGGAGAAACTAAGGCAACTCGAGACCTTTATGGCCTAGATGACCCCAAGACCAAG
>JAYUOQ010000396.1:0-3178 GCA_043760685.1 Armatimonadota bacterium
GTTAAGACTCTACAGGATAGTCACCAATAGAGTCCATTTGGCGAAACTGGGTGGCTCTATTTATACGCGTTTGCACAAAGCACTTGAACGCCGTGCGAGAAGCCATAGTTCACGTCTACCTTAGCAAATCCTACATGCTGCAACAAGTAACAAAGGCGATGAGCGGTATAGCCCCATTTGTGATACAAACCATCGTTGTGTTGGTCGCCCCATAGAGCCATTGAATAAAGACCCCAACGGTGATTCGTATGGTATTCGTTGGTGACTTCGGTATACATGTTTGGCTCAGGAGCGCCAAGGAATTGGGCGGCACACCAAGCAATGTCGGGGACTTCGATATAGGCAAGTCCACCTGGCTTAAGAACTCGTTGGATTTCACGACAAAGAGTTTCGCCGTCTTTGAATCCAAAATGTTCTAACACGTGGCTCAATAAGACTTCATCAGCCGTGTCGTTGTTAAACGGCAGAATAGGAAAGTCGGCCTTGACAACGGATTGGTCGGCGGGAAATTTGTCCACATTCGTCCATCCGGAGCGAACATCGCTTCCACAGCCAAGATTTAGCTTTACAACGTCGAGTGATTGCTGTACCACACTCTAATCTTAGGTATTTTTACCAGGAAAATTAGTGGCTACTTCAAAGTAATTGATTTTGACATGGCATCAAAGATTGGCTTCTGCATTTTGTCACGTTCAGGCATCGTTGTCATAGTGCAGATATAGGTCATATTTGCCTTAGTGATCAGATAGCCGTACACTTTAAGATTCATGGTTTTTCCTTCACCTAGAGAGACCGCCAAATCTCCCCAATAAGTCATAGACTTTCCTGCAGGAAGCGTCAACAGTTTCCAACCCGAGTTCTTCATTCCTGTTTGTTTGAGAATTCCTGCCGCAACGTCCGGATACATCGCCATCGTTAGGCCAGAGTCCTTCAAAACCTTCAGGTTCACATTATTGAGTCCGTTGACGGAATCTCCACCAAGATCGAGCAAATAAAGCTCAAATTGGTTGTCTTGATTCTCAAACAGCTTTGCCATGTTCGGATTATTCTTCTTGATCGTTTCCATGGCCGCTTTACTGGCCGGATCATTAGGGTCCGAGTTTTGCCAGGACTTTGGAGTCTTAATCGCAAACTTGCCGTCCTTCGTGACAAAGGACTTCCAATCTTTGGTACTTACTGCGTTTTGTGGTCCCGCAATTGCAACGGTCGCTAGGGCAAGAAGGAAAAAGGATTTGGATTTGAGATTCATGGGAAGACTTCCGTTTCTGATACTAATTCAGACGGATGGCTTCCCAATTCGATTCAAAGCTTGACCCAAGTTCGAGAATCGTGACTTCGTTCAACCGCATCGAGGACCCGCTGATTCTCATATCCGTCAACCATATCTGGGCTGATTGGCTTACCTTCGACCATGTTGGTGACAGCATCGGCGACTAGGTTCACGAACGTGTGTTCGTAGCCAATGATGTGCCCGACTGGCCAATAGTGACCGGCGTAGGGGTGGTTGCCATCGGTAGCTTGGATCAGGCGGAAGCCTTGGAGGTCGGCGGGGTCGTCGTTGTTGTAATACTCCAACTCATTCATTTTTTCGAGGTTGAACACGATGGAGCCCTTCGAACCGTTGATTTCGAAAGAGTTCTTGTTTTTGCGACCGACAGCGAAGCGGGTTGCCTCGAAGGTGCCTAAAGCACCATTCTTGAACTTAGCCAGGAACATCGCGGCATCATCAACCGTGACTTCACCCATCTCTTGGCTGGCTTTTGCTCCTAGGTTGGCATCTATCTCACCAGCGAGAGGTCGCTGCTTGATGAACGTGTGGAGCATTCCACAGACTTCGTCGAACTCACCCACTAGGTGACGACCAAGGTCGATAATGTGAGCGTTGATGTCGCCATGAGTTCCTGAACCGGCAACTTCCTTTTGGAGCCTCCACACTAGCGGGAAATTAGGATCAGCTATCCAGTCCTGCAAATACACCGCTCTGAAGTGATAAATCGTGCCTAACTTCCCTTCCATGATCATCTTCTTGGCGAGGGCAACGGCAGGAGCTTTGCGGTAGTTGTGGAAAACGGCGTGGGCAACCTTAGCTTCGAGGACGGCGTCCATCATTGCTTTGGCTTCACTCAGGGTGTTACCAATTGGCTTTTCGCACCAGACGGCTTTGCCGGCTTTGGCAGCGGCTATGGCAATTTCAGCGTGAAGGTTGCCAGGGGTTGAAATATCGATGACGTCAATTTCAGGATTGGCTATTACTTTGCGCCAGTCGGTCTCAACATTCTTCCAGCCAAGCGTTTCGGCGGCTTTTGTGACGGCAGCTTCATTGCGTCCACAGATCGTGTGCATGTTGATGTCGGCAGGTAGGTCGAAGAAGTGGTTTGCCTGTCGATAAGCATTGCTGTGAGCCTTCCCCATGAATTGGTAGCCGATGAGACCGATGTTAAGAACACGCTTGGACATAGATAGACTCATTTTGAGCGTGCGAGAGCGATTATAGCAACCGTTACGGTGTTGATTTATTCACCCATGAACCGAAGGTGTATTCGCCTCACCCGGTTCATCCAACAATTTCGATTCACTATTTGGATTGGATTCACCGACCCCTCCGTCCGAAGAGGAAGCTCGCTGGTAGGTTGCCTTGGGAGTGAATTCGTAATCTATTTGACAACTTTTAAGGCAGTCTTGAGCATGTGAGGGCGATTATAGCAACCGTTTCGGTGTGGAGTTCGTGAATTTATAGCCGCTTTATCCTTCGAGACTAGTCTCATTGATTTGCTTCTCAGGTTCTTTAAGACCTTCAGCACAAGAAAGTTACAGTTGAAAGCGTGAATAAATTCCCGCACTCCACGTAGGGGCTAGAACAAAGCAGTATCGAATTGTCCCATCTTGCGGAACTTAGCATAGCGGTCAGCTCTGACTTGTTCAGGCGTAAATTTATCCAGATCAGCAAGGTGCTTGGCGATGGCTGCCTTGACTGTCGCAAAGGCTTCCAAAGGCGTTCGGTGGGCCCCTCCAACCGGTTCGGGCAATATCTCATCAATTAGTCCGAATGAGAGGGCACTCTCTGCGGTCAATTTCAGCGCACGAGCAGCTTCAGCTCCTCGCTCGGGCATACGCCATAGGATGGCAGCACAGCCTTCAGGTGGAATAACACTGTAAACCGAATACTGAAGCATGAGAA
>JAYUOQ010000397.1:0-3177 GCA_043760685.1 Armatimonadota bacterium
GGAAGCTGAGCAAAGTATCGCGAAATGCAGCAAACTAGTTGACTTTAATTGTCTCTTGAATGTCGTCGAGATCTACTGACAATCGGCAGACTACATAGTCTTGTTCTGTTTTGATGAGTACCCAGATTGCACCATCAAATGCCACAGCCCTTTCCACGTCCCTACTAGGTAGCAGGAGCTCACTCTTACCACTTGCCAATTGAGTTTTGTAAATTCGCCGCAGGGGTTCGCCTTTGCCGCTCGGCATCATTTCTGCGACCAAAAAAGTGTCTGAGTCAAGGAGTGCGTCAGTATTTGCCGTTTGCTTTCCAAAAGGGAAAAATCTGGATTGCTTTGTCTTGAGGTCGTACATCCTTAGCCCGTCCGGGACTCCCATCCCATATTCTTGGACCAAGAGCGATTTTTCGTCAACTGACAGCCTCGGCGACCCAGACGATATCCCAGATGGAGTCAATGATTCAAAGCCTCCTGAATCGGTCCATCTCCAGAGCCGAAAACCAGCCATGACCCTTCCTTTGGAATCCGGAGGCAACACCTCCAACTCCGTGAAATACAACGCTCGATTGAGCGATGAGATGATCATGGTTTGGGCCTGAGACGTCCGCCGATATACTTTGCCGTTGCAATTAATTTCAATTTCCTTGCCCGTGGATCGAGCCGTCAAAATTGAACTCTTGGGTTTCTTCAGAACCTTCATTTCCGGCGCTCGCCCGAATGACTGTCTAATAAATAGGAGGTTGCCGCCTTCGATCCTAAGAAATCGCTCGGTCTGCATTGTGTGGCGAGCTTGCCCAACTAGTCGTCCCGCTGGCTTTGAGGCAATGAAGCCCAGAACTAAGACAATGAGGACGACCCAAATCCAAAGCTGTGTCTTCTTGTGCATATTAGCTCGATGACTTCGAAGCTAATTCTTGAAAAACCTCAACAGTTCGTTGGACTGCAGTCCCGTTAACGTCCGCGTGCGTCACTAATCGCAATCGGTTTGGTGCGACGGGGAAGCACCAGATGTCTTGTCCGTGAAGCATGGCTTGCCATTCGTTAGCCGGGCGTTCCGTTTCAATTAGGCAGATGTTGGTTGGCGTATTGGTTGGGTCGGTATTCAGTCCATTAAGCTTGCCAATCTCCACCGCCAGATAGTGCGCATGAGCGTGATCCTCGGCAAGACGATCAACCATCTTGCGCAGGCTAACTAGTCCACAAGCAGCGAGGATCCCCGACTGTCGTAGGCCGCCACCCATTCGCTTTCGCCAAATTCTGGCTCTATCGATGAACTCAGCCGGGCCGGCAAGGATTGATCCGACCGGGGCGCGAAGCCCTTTTGAAAGGCAAAAGTTCACCGTGTCGACATGTTCACAAAGGTCTTTGACTGGGCGGTCGAGGGCGACGGCAGCATTAAAAATTCTTGCTCCATCAACATGGACTTTGAGGCCATGTTGATCGGCAATTCGTCGATATTCCATCATATTTTCCATCGGAATGATGGTCCCGCCGGCTCGGTTGTGGGTGTTTTCAAGACAGATAAGCGTGGTTCCTGGGGTGTGTAAGTTCGCGCTGGTAATCCGCTTTTCGACGGTTGTTGGATCCATGACCCCTTTTTCCGATGGCAAAGTCCAAGTTAGAACATTGGCGAAAATGGCTGGAGCACCGACTTCGTAATAGATGACGTGGGCTTCTTCCTCGACAATCATCGCATCGCCCGGTTTGGTGTGAGTCGCGATGGCGATCTGGTTCCCCATGGTCCCGGATGGGACGAAAAGTGCTTGCTCTTTGCCCACCATTTTTGCGGCAAGTTCTTCTAATTCCATCACGGTAGGCTCATCGCCGAGCACATCGTCACCGAGCGGAGCTTTCATCATCGCCTCATACATTTCATGCGTTGGGCGTGTGACGGTATCGCTACGCAAATCGACAATATTCATTGCATACTAGCTTATCTCATGCCAAGTTGATTCGGTTCCATGATGACCCCTGCTTATTCGCTACGCTCAATCGCCTCACCCGGTTCTCTCGTTTCTCGATTACCGACATCTCCGTCCGAAGAGATATTTCAAGGTCTAGCCAGTATAATATGATCCCTAATATGAGCAGTGGACAAGCTCGGTACCTACGCAACAATAGTTTGTTGCCTGAGGTCTTGCTATGGAACCGCCTTAAGCACGATCAGATCGGATATCAGTTTCGACGCCAGTTCGAATTTGACAATTACATCCTTGACTTCTACTGTCCTAAATTAAGATTTGCCATCGAAATTGACGGAAAAATCCATGAATTGAGTAAAGAGCGAGACTTGGAACGAGATACCTATTTAGCATGTGAATATATAACAATAATGGGTATTTCAGCACAATCAGTTTTAAGTGATTCCTTTTCTGTTGCAATGAGGATAAAGGACTTCTGCATTTTTCTAAGTAGTGGCTCCGACTCACAACAAGACTTTGATTCCCAAAGTGAAACACCAGCCCCCGATACTCGAGTGAACTAAAAATGCCTCTTCGGACGGAGAGGTCGCTGAGGTACGAAGCGGGTGAGGCGATTGAGCGTAGCGAATAGAAAGCCTTGACTCCAACGGATAAACTGGGACTATGAATGTGATCTTGGTTGGTGCGGGTGGAATGGGACGAACATGGGCAAAGAACCTGATCGCGAACCCCGACACTGAGATCGTCGCCTGGGTCGATGTTCAGCCCGGTCAGGTCGAACGATCTAACGCTGAACTTGGGACCACTTTTCCGGCTTTTACCTCCTTGTCAGAAGCCATCTTGGCCACTGAGGCTGATTTTGTGGTTGATGTTTCGATACCAGAAGCTCATGAAGAAGTAACGATAACAGCACTCGAAGCTGGGTTGCCAGTTTTGGGTGAAAAGCCCATGTCAACCTCAATGGAGTCGGCTCGTCGAATGGTTGCTGCTGCCGACAGGGCAGGGAAGTTGTATATGGTTTCACAGAGCCGACGATACAACGGTAACCAAGAAGCATTTAAGTCTTTGTTGGGCGAAATCGGTGAACTCGGAATCCTCAATGTGGACTTCTATATTGGAGCCCATTTTGGTGGATTTCGAGACGAAATGGCGCATGTCCTAATTCTTGACATGGCGATCCATACCCTCGACCAGGCTCGCTACTTATCAGGTCTTGATGCGGTCAGCGTGTACGCCGACGAATTCAATCCAAAATGGA
>JAYUOQ010000398.1:0-8229 GCA_043760685.1 Armatimonadota bacterium
GACCCAAGAATCGGGTTTATAACGGCTGGCTTGCTGGGATACTGGGGCGAATGGCACAACTATCCTATGGGGGAGCTATCTCCTTCCAAAGAACTCCAAGAAAAAGTTCTTTCAGCTTATGAATGTTCGTTTAAGAGGACGCCGATCTTGCTTCGATATCCGAGAAGTATTAATGATTCAAACAATGCAGGCAACGCTCATCGTCCCTTCGGTTATCACGATGACTCGTTCGCATGGGCAACTCTTGATTCGGGTAAGCCAGAAGAATCCTGGTTCTTTATGAGTGGAATGAGGCAGGCTGGACAAGCAGCGCTGGATAAATGGAAGAGTCATCCGATTGGTGGAGAAATTAGGCCGGAAGCATGGGGGATTGTTTTTGATCAGACTCCAGGTAAGCCTGAAGTGCAGGACTTTGACCAATGCGTTCAGGACACGCATGTAACATGGCTGATGGACAGCGGAATGTTTAGTGGCAAAGTTCTGCCAGGTCGAATTGCGTTGGCAATGTCTAAAGTTGGGAGAATGGGATATGAGTATTCGGTACTTCGAGCCTCGGGAAAAGGGGAGAACGGGATGCTGACGGAGATCTCAATTGAAATCAAGAATTCTGGCGTCGCACCTTTCTATGCCAAATGGCCGATTGAAATAGGGTGGAAGGGCTTGAACCAGCCTTTGGCTACCCAAAGACTTTCATCGACAATCGATCGCGTTCTTCCGGGAAAAACCGCGATTCAATCGTTGAGTATTAAGCCGCCAATCAGGTTGACCGAGGGTTCGGTTTTGATACGTGTCGTAAATCCCATGCAGGGAGGTACTCCTTTTCGATTTGCGAACGTGAACCAAGACCTTGACTTAAATGGCTGGTTGACCCTAACGCGAATTTTGCCAAAGTAGATTGAACTTTCACCAACTTAACGTTGGCCATTTAGGGCATTTATGTCCTTCAATCGTTCTTGGATGGCATGAAAGCAAGCATTTTGCGATTGATGTCAATTTACTAAATATTCGAAAAAACTTGAAGTTATCTGTGAACTATGATACGATTACTCTGTTCAGTGCTTTGCGTTCTTTTTTCGCGGCGGAACTTGGAGAAATATTTAAATGAAACTACTATCAGTATTAGCATTGGGAACGATTGCGGCGTCATCGTTCGCAACTGACTTACTTTGGTCGGGCGATACGACCGGCCAGCCAACTTACAATCGCCTAAGCGGCCTTACATCGCTTTCAGGCGTTGGAACCGCAGTTCGCTACCATGTAACCGAATTCAACGTAACTGTGACTGGCAATTACGTTATGGAAGCCCTTACTAGCGGATGGGACCCTTTCATCTACATCTATACCGGCAGCTTTAACCCAGCGACTCCATTGGTCAACATTCAGAATGGCGATGATGACTATGCGGGCGCATTTTCGGTTATTACCGGAACTGCTACCAGCCTTACAGCGAGCCGGATGGCACTTGGAGAAACCACTAACTTTAGTAATGTCGGTGGAACTATGTTCACAGCAGGCACAAGCTACTTTGCGGTTGTGACGGGTTTTGGTAATGCAGATTTTGGCACCTTTAATGCCGGAGTTGGTGGAGGACCTGGTGATGTCCTTCGAGGTTCTGCCGTTCCAGAACCAGCTTCATTTGCTGTTCTTGGGCTAGGTGCTTTGGCACTGGTTCGACGACGACGCAAATAAGAATTCGCTAAAAATAACAAACGGAAGGCTCATACAACTTGGATGAGCCTTCCGTTTTTTTGTCAGTCACAAGATGTCTTTACTGATCGAATTTGCATAAAGCAATTCAACCAACGAAATGTCCCGTTCTTATTTTTCTAGGATTGGCTGGTGAACAGTTCCATCAACAGAGATGATATTGTCCAATCGAATCGACCCTTTGTTTGAGTCAAGGATCAGAAACTCGGCTGTATCTTCAATGCGGATGTCATCAATTACGGCGTTGATTGATTCTTGAATTTCCCCACGCCAAAACTCAATGGTTACCCGCTTCTTCTTTATGGCGGCGTCTTCGAGCCGGTCATGAAACTCGCAATCAATTGGGACGTAGGGTTTCATCTGAAGATATCCGAGCCAAACCAAAATTGTGGTGATCAAGGCAATTTTACGCCTATAAAGCCTTAGCGTTGTCTCATTTCTTCTAGAAACACCAGAACTTCAGGATCCCGTTGCGGATCCCACTCCGATAGGTAATTGACTCCTTCCAAGGCAATTGCAATGCTCCAGACTAGATTCTCATCAATTTCGCTATTGATATTGCCTTCAAAAGTTTCGAGGCACCAGTAGAGGCGTGCGACGATAGCCTTCGATGGCACTGGATAGACCCGTGACCGAGAAGTTGCCCAGAAGATGATCCTAACGGCGGCTTCCCACCGCTCCATCTTTGACTTATCGGATAGGATGCTCAAGCAGTCAGAAATGACTTGCGTCCATCCTTCTGATTCCGACAGAGTCTGAACAGCATCAAGAAGATCGAAGTCTCCATCGGCTATCTCGTTTTCAATTAAGCATTCAATTTGGTCCATCGAACACCTAACATAAACAAAAAGATTCTACGAAGTTTGCGCAACTATCGGAGTTTCCTCGAACGGTTGCACAACGACAAACCCTTCGCCCCGGAATACCATCTGGAAAGTTTCTCCGCCGCCTCTACCAATAAGTGATTTGACAGAAATATCTGACTTAAGTTCAGGTGCCAGATTTCCTGACCATGCGACTGTGGCATTGGGATCGGTAAACACAGGATCGTTAGGAGTTACCGTAAGAGTAAGCGGGCGACCGTGGGTTGTAATCGCGACGAGCCCCGATCCCTCTAGTCGAACAGAGAAAAGTCCACCGGCCAACATTCCTGCCACTCGTTTATGCATCGTAACCGAGTACTTGACGGTGTCTTGAAACGCTAAAAGGTCGTTTCCACTGACATTGATCGCGCTGTTTTCAAGTCGAAGAACTGATATCTCTTTTCCGGCGTCGGCTACGTATACTTTTCCGTTCCCTTCAACTTTCGCCAACGGAGACATTTCACCGCTGAGGGCCTTCATAAACGCCTTGCCAATGCCGCCTTCTAACATGCCTTCGCGAATGAATTTTACTTCGCCTCGGTACGCAATCATGGAGCCTAATTTGGTCCAAACTCTGCCGGCGAGGTTGATTTCAAGCATCCTTGTCGATTCCAGTTCAAAGTCATGACCTGGATTGTCTTTTTCGGCTGTTGCGGCTACGAAATCTTGGAGCGAATAGCTAGGAGTTTGATCCATTTGGGACAATATTACCTTTCGACCCGCAAGATAATAAATCCAGTGATCCAATCTTAAAAGTATTCTTGGTGCCCAGGAAGGACTTCCCGATCTCGCTGCGCTCTTGGCTGCTTCGTAGCTCTCCTTCGGCAGGATAAACCTCTCGTCCTTTCCAGATCCATGAGACTTCCTTGCGGAAGAAAGCTGGTGCCCAGGAAAGGACTCGAACCTTCACATCATTGCTGACACTAATACCTGAAACTAGCGCGTCTACCAATTTCGCCACCTGGGCAGGGGAGACAAAAAATATACCTGGATTTAAAACTTTCTCAAGATAACCAATAGATTTTTCGCCATTACTTACCAATGATTTCACTTGGGGATTCTTCTCCAAAACGAGTTATTAGGTTTATGGTTCTCACTGGCGAGCATTTTTTACAAGAAGGGTTGATTTCTAGCGATCAGCTAACCCAAGCCATAACCAAACAACGTGAACTTGACAACAAAGAGTCTTTGGCTCGTATTCTCGTTCAAATGGGATTCATTAGCGAACGGGACCGAGTTCGTTGCCTTGGAAAAGTGTGGGGTGTTCCCTTCGCAGACATCAATGAAGTGATGCCTCAAGCCGAAGCTCTTGAGCTTCTTAGTCCACAAAACGCAAGAAAATTTAAGTCACTGCCAATTGAGCGTCATGGCAACAGAATCATTGTCGCAATGGTCAACCCGTTGGACATCTTTGCAATCGACGAGATTCGGCTCATAACTGGACTTGACGTCGAGCCCATGATCGTCATTGAAGAAGACTTACTCGGAGCCCTCCAACAGTACTACCGGAGTGAAGGTGAGGTACTTGCTGGTGTTATTCGAGACTTTGATGGTGGCGAGCTTAACATTGTCGCTCAGACCGATGATGAGGAAGAGCAAGAAGCCGACGACGCACCGATTATTCGACTTGCAAACCTGATTATTAGCCAAGCGGTTATTGACAAAGCTTCTGACATTCACATTGAACCGCAAAAGGACGGTCTCCGAGTTCGCTATCGTATTGACGGCGTCTTGATGGAAGGCATGAACCTTCCGAAAAAGGTTTCGGCTGCTCTGGCTAGTCGCTTTAAGATTATTGCGAATATGGATATTGCGGAAAAGCGGAGTCCGCAGGATAACCGAATTTCAATGACCGTTTCCGGAAAAGAATTTGACTTCCGAGTAAGTACTTTGCCTTGCGTATTTGGTGAGAAGATTGTTATGCGTGTTCTGGATAAGGGCAGCATTAAGGTCGGTCTCAACAAACTTGGACTCCTTGAGAATAACCTCATGATGATTGAGGACATGTGCACCAAGACTTACGGAATCATCCTAGTTACGGGTCCAACAGGTTCAGGTAAGTCAACAACTCTTTATTCGATTCTTAACCACATCAACACGGGTGACAATAACATTATTACGATTGAGGACCCAGTCGAGTATGAACTCAGCGGTATCAACCAGTGCGGTGTTAATGTTCGAGCAGGCATGACCTTTGCGGCTGGTCTTCGTTCAATGCTACGACAAGACCCGGACGTGATCATGGTTGGTGAAATGCGGGACAATGAAACGGCGACCATTGCGATGGAAGCTGCCCTTACGGGACACCTTGTTCTTTCAACCCTTCACACCAACGATGCCCCGTCGGCTCCTACACGGTTGATTGATATGGGGGTCGAGCCATTTTTGATTTCATCTTCTGTCATCGGCATCCTTGCCCAGCGGCTTATGCGAGTTACCTGTACTAGCTGCAAAGAACCTTATCAAGTCAAGAAGGCTGATGTTGTTCGATTTGGTTTTGAACTTCCAAAGCACATCATGGACGGTGGCTCGGAGACGATCACGCTCTACCGCGGTGCTGGTTGTGACAAATGTAAAAAATCTGGCTACAAGGGACGTACCGGCATTCACGAATTGATGCTCGTGACGGACGAACTTCGAGACATGATTTTGAAACACGAACCATCTCATTTACTCCGAATTGCAGCCGTAAAGAACGGAATGCAGACCCTCCAAGATGACGCTTTGGCGAAGGTTCTATTAGGCATTACGACGATCGATGAAGTAGTACGTGTCATTTATGCATAGGTAGTTTGTGATGCAATGTGGAAAGACATTAGGAAAGGATTGGAAATTTGGTGGGTGAAATGAGCGAAGAATTTAATTGGAAGCAGTTCTTAAAAGAAGATGGCGATATGACGCCTTTGACCGAAGAGGGTGCAATCGTTGACCCACGAACTGGTCAAATGGTCGAACAACCATACAACCGACGAAAGTTGGACATGGTCAACCCAAATGCGTCCCAGCAGTTGGCCGATAGCGTCATTGAGCAACCAAAATTTGAAAATATTTCAGATAGAGAAGTCAGCGGATACGCTGCAAGTGAACTGAAAAGCGTTTCGGAATTTCACATTGATGACGTTCTCCGAATGGCAATTGAAAAAAAAGCTTCGGACATTCACTTAACAGTTGGACTTCCACCGATGATTCGACTTGATGGCGAAATCATGCCCTTGCCGTTTCATCCCATGACACCCAAGGATTCGAGAAGACTTGTTTACGATACATTATCGAATGAACAGTTGGAGCGGTTTGAAACGAAGCACGAGCTCGACTTTGGATATTCAGTCAAGGATTTAGCTCGATTCCGATTTAACGTTTATATGCAACGTGGATCTGTCGCGGGTGCGCTTCGTGTTATTCCCACCAAGATTCCAGCTTTCGAAACCTTGGGACTACCCCACGTTGTTCGGGAAATGTCCAAGAGAACATCTGGTCTTATTCTTGTAACGGGACCTACCGGTTCCGGCAAAACGACAACGATTGCTTCGATGATCGATGATCTCAATGAGAACCTTGCCGCTCATATCTTAACGATTGAAGACCCAGTTGAGTACATCCACCGACATAAGCGATGTATGGTCAACCAACGAGAGCTTCACCACGATACGTATACACTGCACGATGCGCTTCGAGCGGTTCTTCGTGAAGACCCCGATATCATTCTCGTCGGTGAGTTGCGAGACCTTGAGACAATCGAGGCTGCTCTGACTCTCGCGGAAACAGGACACCTTGTTTTCGGAACACTTCACACGAGAAATGCTCCAGCGAGTGTTGACCGAATTGTTGACGTTTTTCCAAGTGACCAACAAGATCAGATTCGCGTTTTGCTTGGTAACACGCTTGAAGGCATTGTTGCTCAACAGCTTTTGCCGAAATTGGGCGGCGGACGAGTGGCTTCGATTGAAGTCATGCTTGGTTCTTCGGCGGTTAAAAACCTCATTCGTGAAGGAAAAACCCACCAAATGTATTCAGTTATTGAAATGTCGGGTGCATCGGGCATGCAGACTATGGACAGATCCCTTTCCGATCTCTATCGAGCTGGAATTGTATCATTCGACGAGTGCCTTATGCGAGCCATTGACAAAGACACCTTTGCTAGGCTTGCCAAAGGCATCGCAGCTTAGCGGAACCGGGACGGTTTTAACTCCTCTCAAATGGTGCAAGATTTTTGATCTTGCGCCATTTGTGTTTTGTGGTGTTTAACAAGGGTATAAGTGTCAGATATGCAAGAGGTTGCTTCCGAATCACCCAAGAACAAGTATCAGCAGATTCCGCTGTACATCAAGATAGTTATCGCACTGATACTTGGCGCTCTCCTAGGCGTATTTGGTAAAAGCCTTGGAGTTGATGCGACCAAGCTCAAATGGGTTTCCGATTTGGTTCTTAGGATGCTAAGGCTCCTTGCAACGCCTCTCATATTCAGCGCGATCTTAGGGAGCATCATCACGGCAAATGTTTCTCGAAAGAAGGCGGGGCGGCTCATGTGGCTTCTTGCCAGCAACTCAGTTGTCGCAATTTTGGTTGGTTTGCTCGTGGCAAACATTCTGAAACCGGGAGAGCATTTGAGGATGGCTGCAGACTCGGCTTTGACTCCCGGCGGAAGCATGGCAGCAAAGGAGCCATACAATATTTGGAATCATCTTTTTGAAAGTATTCCAACGAATTTCTTTACTCCGTTCGTTGAGAACAATATGATCAGCATCATCATTCTTGCGATTGTGATTGGGATGGCGATGCGCATTTTGTTTAACAGTAAAGATGAGCAAATGGTCAAGAACATGAATTCGTTTCAAAACGTTTTCAATGCAATTTTTCAAATAATGATCACGATCCTGAAATGGGTCTTTGAGCTAGTTCCGTTTGCAGTATTTGCGGTTGTTGCGGCAGTCGTAGCCAAAGAGGGTCTTGGGTCACTGCTTTCCATGGGCTATTGGGTTGTATCTGTCGTACTCGCTCTAGCTCTCATGCTTGTGTTCTATATCATTCGATTGCGTGTGTCTTCGAAGATCAGTCCCGTTCAGTTTTTGAAGGGTGGTAGCGATGCGTTTGTTATGGCATTTTCCACAGCTTCTTCGGCGGCAACCTTGCCAGTGACTTATCGGTGCGCCACCGATAAGCTCAATATCAAGCCAGAAAACGCAAATTTGGGGATTATGGTTGGCGGGACGTTTAACCACGACGGAACTGCGCTTTATGAAGCCATGGCGGCTCTCTTCATTGCTCAACGCCTTGGTATGCATTTGCCAATTCAACAGCAAGTAGTAGTGGTAGGAATGTCCATGATTGCCAGTGTTGGCGCGGCAGGAATCCCGAATGCCGGCTTGGTCACCATGATTGCCGTATTCATGGCGGTTGGCTTGCCAATTGAGTTTATTCCTTTCTTGCTTACCGTTGATTGGTTCTTAGACCGATGTAGAACAACCATTAACGTCATGGGTGACATGGCATCGACCTGTATTTTGGATGCGAAAGACTAAGAAGGAAGCCGTCAGCTGTTGACCGTTGACTGTTGACCGATGGTCGATGGCCGATGGCCGATGGCCGATGGCCGATGGCCGATGGCCGATGGCCGATGGCCGATGGCCGATGGCCGATGGCCGATGGCCGATGGCCGATG
>JAYUOQ010000399.1:0-3158 GCA_043760685.1 Armatimonadota bacterium
CCAATAGTCCTGTTACCTTGAGGATCGGAACGATAGCATAGACATGTGTCTATGAAAGAGCAGACTATCAGCTGCAACATATGTCGCTCATACTCTGGGTTCACTGTCAACCGACCAATCGATTGACATGATCAGAATCTCGTTCGGGAAGACACGACTATGAAAGACCATCATGAAAATCAAAAGTATCATTCCCAAGGCCAAAAGTCTCTTTTATCAATCTATGGCCTGTCAGCGGTAGCCGTTTTGGTCGCGTTCGGCATTCGGCTGTTACTTCAACCTGTACTTAAAGACACTGCACCATTTTCCACGTTCTTCATCGCCATTTCGGTGGCAGCATGGCTTGGAGGTATGCGACCAGCTTTGTTGGCGACTGGGGCAGGTGGCATGCTTGCCTTGTACTTCTTTGTGCCCGAACATAACAGTTTTACAGTTAAGGGTACTTCGGAACTGGTCGGCTTGGTTTTGGCAATACTGGTTGGATTAACAATTTCAATTTTTGGGGAGGCGATGCACCGCGCTCGACAATGGGCTTTGGATAACGAACGGCGGTTCCAGGCGATTTTCAACTCAACTTTTCAATATACTGGCCTGCTCGAAACGGATGGCAGAATGCTCGAAATGAACAAAGCATCCTTAGATGCGATCGGTATCACTGCGAGCGCTGCCACCGGCTTAAAGCTATGGGATGCGGCATATTGGACTCACTACCCCCAAGATCAAGAGCGAGTTCGAGAAGGGGTTAAACTTGCGGCAGCCGGGGAGTTTGTCCGGTTCGAAGCGAAGTATCGACCAAAGGACGGATCCGAGGCAACCATGGATTTCTCGATCACCCCAGTCCGAGACGATAACGGCAATGTCGTGCTCCTCGTCCCCGAAGGGCGTGACATCACTCAGATGAAAGCGGCAGAAGGCCGAGCCAATTTGGCGGCTGATGTTGCCGGATTGGGTGTTGTACAAATTGACTATGCCACTGACACCGCCACTCCAGATATAACTGCGGCAACATTGTTTGATCTTGTTCCGGGAGTACCCGTATTGAGATCAGAACTCTACGCTCGATTTAACCCGGACGATCGGGACGAAGTAATGCGTAAA
Source organism: Armatimonadota bacterium (assembly GCA_043760685.1). Classification (GTDB taxonomy): domain Bacteria; phylum Armatimonadota; class Fimbriimonadia; order Fimbriimonadales; family Fimbriimonadaceae; genus Fimbriimonas. Next base: position 1,099 of record JAYUOQ010000399.1, read on the forward strand.
ATGCATGAGTGCCTTGATCCTAATGGGACCGGAACCTTTGCAATGCAGGTTGGCGTCGTCCACCGAGACGGATCCATGCGCTGGCTAAGCGTAAAGAAGCAAATTGTTTTTGACAATAAATTACCGGTTAGCGCGGTTTTGGCGGCGGTGGACGTTACTGAACGCGCGAAAGCGATGGAGGCACTCCAGGCGAGCGAGCAACGTGTGCTATTGGCATCGGAGTCGACCAGCGTAGGCATTTGGGAATGGAACATTCGCGCCAACGCGATTAGGTGGGACGCACAAATGTTCCGAATCTATGGCGTGCCACCAACCGACGATGGCTTTGTTACCTACGATACTTGGGTCAAAGCATTGCTGCCCGCAGACCTCACACACCACGAAGCGTCTCTACGGGATACCGTCGAACGACAAGGGCAAAGTACCCGTGAATTCCGAATCTTGCGAGGAGGTGACGGTGAAATTCGTACCATCCAGGGTGTGGAAGCTGTTCGCCCAAACCCCGGAGGAAAAGCAGAGTGGGTAGTTGGAACAAACCTTGATATCACGGACCGGAAACGTGTCGAGGAAGAACTTCGTCGGCTAGCGGCAGAGCAATCCGAAGCAGACCGCCAAAAGGACGAATTCTTAGCAACCCTGGCTCACGAGCTCCGCAATCCACTCGCCCCGATCCGGTACGGCTTACAAATCATGCGGCTTTCAAATAACCAGGGTGAAGCAGTCGAACAGGCTCGGACCATGATGGAACGGCAGATTGGCCAGATGGTTCACTTGATAGACGACTTGCTCGATGTCAGCCGAATTAGTCAGGGGAAACTAAAACTTCGAAAAGACCAGATCAACCTTGTGACGGTCTTAACGAACGCGGTGGAAACCTGGCGTGCGCTCAACGCGGCTAGCGGGCACGATCTAACAGTTGACATGCCGTCCGAGCCACTATTCATTGACGCCGACGCAACGCGGCTCGAACAAATCTTTTCCAATGTCCTCAACAACGCAGCTAAGTACAGCGATCCGGGAAGTCATATCGAACTTTCCGTTAAGCAATTGAACGGCAAGATAGCAGTGAGTGTAAAGGATTCTGGAGTCGGCATCCCTCCCGAAATGTTAACCAAAGTCTTCGATATGTTCACCCAGGTAGATCGGACCCTGGAGAAAACCCAGGGAGGTTTAGGTATCGGCCTCTGCTTAGTAAAGCGCCTGGTGGAGATGCACGACGGGTACGTAGATGCGTACAGCGAAGGGGTCGGATTGGGTAGCGAATTCGTGATTACTTTGCCAGAGATGTTGACTGTGGAGCAAATGTTCGATTCGCCAACTGTCGAGGACAAATCTTTCAAACCAGCTGTTCCCCGTCGCATCATGGTTGCCGACGACAATCATGACTCTGCCGATACTTTGTCAATGATGCTTACGATGATGGGCAACGAGGTGCGCACTGCCAACGATGGTTTACAAGCGATTAAACTGGCAGAAGAATTCCGACCAGACGTGATCATGCTCGACATTGGAATGCCGGTACTAAACGGCTACGAGGCGTGCCGACACCTCCGAGAACTGCCGTGGACAAAAGATGTTGTTTTCCTCGCTATGACAGGATGGGGGCAAGATGAGGACCGGCGACGGTCGCAGGAAGCGGGTTTCGACCATCACATTGTCAAGCCAGTCGACTTTGTCGTCTTGGAGAAGTTGCTCGGAAATATTCAAGCGTTCGCAAACTAACAGCCGTACTGCTTTCTGCACCCTTAATTCTAGTTTGTAAGGGACCTAACTGAGAAAGCGGCTTCTCGCTGTTTAGTGTAGGTATATCAAATTCTTACAATTGACCCTATGGTCTATTAGCCCCGAAGACATCGCTTCAAGTTAGCCAAAATTGGTACCGACCCCTGCCTCCATTTAGCCGCCTTCGGGGCTAAAGTCAGGACTATGGCAATTAGACGCAATGTCTATTTGAACCCAGATAACAATCTTCCAACGGTGCTCAAAGAAGAAGAACCGAAAGCAGAATGCCTGATAGTGGCAATAACCACTATCAGGCAAACGGTTTTGGGTCGGTTTAG
>JAYUOQ010000400.1:0-8180 GCA_043760685.1 Armatimonadota bacterium
AGTTGCGGTCATAACCAACACGTCAGGGTTACCAAAACCTTTGTCTCGAATCGCCTTTCGCTGAAGAACGCCAAACCGGTGTTGCTCGTCAACCACGACAAAGCCTAGACTCTGAAACTTCACTCCATCCTGGATGATCGCATGAGTTCCAACCGCAACCTGTGCCGCGCCAGTCTCAATTCGTTGGTACGCATTTTTGCGATCTTTACTCCCCAGTTTCCCAACCAAAAGTTCAACCTGAACCCCAAGCGGCTCGAAGTACTTCTTGAAGTTCTTAAAGTGTTGCTCGGCAAGAATTTCAGTTGGCGCCATCAAAGCACATTGATAACCGCTCCGCACTGCCACCAACATGCAAGCCGCCGCCACTGCCGTCTTTCCCGAACCAACATCACCCTGAACCAGGCGGTTCATCGGGTGCGGGGTAGCCATATCAGCCAGGACTTCTCGAACAACCCGATCTTGTGCACCAGTCATGGTGAAAGGGAGCATTCGCCCAATTTGCTGCCAAAGTGGCTCTCCTTCCCGTTTCTCGGACTCGACGGCGAAGAATAAATCTTGGGGAGTGCCAACGGTTGCCTTGCGTTTGTTCTTACCCGTGCCTTCCTCGGCCGATTCCAAGGGCATCGTGAATGAACCACTTTCCAGTTCAGCAATCGGAAATGCAATCCCGAGCTCTTGTTGGGTTGCGGCACGTCGCATAGCGAGTTCCAACTGCATATACAGAAACTCTTCAAACACGATTCTTCGCCTTGCCTGGATGCGAGACTCTTCGCTTTCCGGGTGATGGATTTGCCGAAGACACCACTGGATTTCTCGCAGCTTCTGAGCCTGTAACAGGGACTGAGGAAGCGGCTCCTCAACCGCGTGCAGGAACGAATCAAGCGCAGATGCCGCCGCCTTACGCGCGGTCTTCTGTTGCAGACCTTCGGTTAGCGGATAGACCGGCACGATCTGCGCAAATGATTCTCCGTCGTCATCAGCTTCGATTCCTTCCCATTCTGGTGAACCAATCTCATGAAGATGTGCCCCTTCCTTCACCAAGCCATAAGCGATAACTTGATCGGTCTCTTCAAGCTGCTTTCTAATCCAAGGCTGGTTAAACCAAGTAAGGCAGATCGCCCCAGAGGAGTCCTCGATGATCGCCTTGAGCAAGACTCGCCCCCCGCCAATCGTTCTCGCCTCAATCCTACGTACCCTTCCTTTGATCGTCACGACTTGACCAGGTTTCGCCTTTGAAATCGGTGGGATGTTTCTTCGGTCTTGATAACGGCGCGGGAGATGAAACAAAAGGTCTTCGGCTGTCTCAACCCCAACCTTTTTGTAAAGCGTAGCTATGCGGGGTCCAACCCCCTTTACAAACTGAACTTCGGTATCAAGTCCCTGGCTCATCCTTCTATAATACTAGACGCTTGACGACGTATTATCGTCGCTCCCACGCTGCCGGCAGCTTCAAAGTTTCGTAAGTTTCAATGGCGAATCGATCCGTCATCCCGGCGACGTAGTCAACTGCGCCCTGAAGTCCTACATATCCCTCAGGCAAAGTGTCATCGTCAAGAAAGTGAACGAAGAGTTCCTTAACCAGGTTCGCCGCCTTTTCGACATCAGGAAAAACAACCGGATACCGAAGATACACGTTGTCAAACATCCATTCTTTCAGCAAATTCATCTTATCGAGAAACGGTTGAGACACCCGAACAAATGGTTGACCAACACTTTGCTCGATGACATCGCGCACCAAGATGCCAACCCTTTGAGAATATGTCGTACCAAGGATTTGGAATTCGGTTGGAACTGACTCAATAATCCCAGAGCGTAGCGCGTCATCAATATCGTGATTAAGATACGCAATTCGGTCGCTGACTTTCACTACTGCCGCTTCGAGACTCGAGACCGGTTCTCCATCCATCGCAGTCAGATCCTTGCGCCCCTTGCTATGACCGCCGATACCTAGCCGAACCTCTTCGGTTAAGTTCAAATGCTCAAGTACGTCAACAATCCTTAGCGACTGCTCCCAATGTCTAAAATGCCGTGGCTCGTGCCACGATTCCGATTCCATCGGTAACGAATCCTGATGATTAGTCGTGCCTTCTTTGGCAAACCAATACTCCTTAATGGCCTCATCTAGTGCTCGTTCGCCAGCGTGCCCAAACGGCGAATGACCAACATCATGACCAAGGGCAATCGCTTCAATCAGGTCTTCGTTGAGTTGGAGCGCTCGACCAATGGTTCGCGCAATTTGTGCGACCTCAAGAGTATGGGTCAGCCTGGTTCGGTAATGATCCCCAAGCGGGTCAATGAAGACCTGCGTTTTGTGCTTCAGCCGTCGAAAGGACTTTGCGTGAAGAATGCGGTCGCGGTCTCGCTGAAAACAAGTCCGGACGGGGTCCTCTGGTTCGGGGCGTTGGCGACCAAGACTGGCGGATGCCTGGGTGGCTAACGGGGAAAGGTATAAGGCTTCACGAGCTTGAATTTGCTCGCGAATAGAATCTGACACGAATGTCAGACGGATTGAGCTTTCATTCTGTCGCGCGAAATGTGCTAACCGTTACTTTTTGGCAACAGGCTCGATAACGTATTGCCCTGAGCCTGGAGTTGCTGAATCCTTTGTTCCATGATCGTAAACTTGTTTCGTAGCTCAATCGCCTTATCGTCGGCGCGCTTATTGACGCTATCAATCTGCTTTTGCAAAGCGGCTGCTTGATCGGTTAGAGCCTTCTCGCCCGTAACGGTTTGACCATTGGTAAAGTCAGTAAACGAGTTGAGCGTGTTATTAAGCACCCCGATAAGACCACTCGTGAAGCTCATCGAGCCAACCGCACCAGTCGTCGTTCCGGTGTACTGAATTTGAAGTCCATTCGCGACGGTATTGGTCTTGTCACCCGTCAAAAACTGTCCAACGCCAGTCGCAGCTTGACCTGCGATTGTTCCGGCAACATCAAGTCCATCAACCAATGAGCCAGCCGCAAATCCAACACCGGAGTTAGTTCCCAAAGGCGATTGGTTGCTGACCAACGTAAATTGGCCATTCTTGCCAAATTTTGTGCTGTCAATTTGAAGCATTCCGCCATTGTCACTCGCAATCAGCAAGTCCTTAAGGCGCGGATCGTTGTTGATCTTCGCAACGATGTCGGACATATTTGCCCCGACGTCAATGGTTAGGTCAATACTTCCGGAGCTAAACATGCTGCCGGCAAAGGTTAGCTTTTCCGAAACCGTATTCGGTCCCGTCTTCTGGGTAGCTGCGATGTATCGAGTCTTAGTCGCGACTTGCGTGATATTGACATCGTAAGGGACGACACTTGACGTAATTGTAGAAGACGTACTGGAAACGTAGTTCAGGTTTCCGGCGGTGCTTTTTCCGAAGTTCTGGAAGATCTGTTGAACGCTTGACGAATCTGCCGTAATCGCAGCTTGCAGTTTGGCATCATCAACCTGCATGTTTCCTTTCGTATCCAAGCTAAACCCGATATCAATGAGGTTTTTGTAGGTTCCCGTCAAACCAGGAACATTGCTAAAAAGCGTCGATTGTGAAGTCGATTGAAACTGGCGGACAATGCTGTCGGAAAACAGCGGGCCAGTAGCAAAAGTCGTCGCATCAAATTGACTGTTCTGACCAATGAAGGCGAGCGTCGAATTAAATGCTGCCATGATCCCTTTTACTCGGGCACCAACTGCACCAGCATCGTTGCTCAAGTTAATGGTAGAAGACGTTGGAGTGGTGGCGTCCGCTTTCAAAAGGGTGATCGTCGTGCCAGCAACCACGTTTTCAATGACGTTGGTTGCGCTCGTTAAAGCAACGTTATCAACCGTAAATGCTGCATCTTGCGCCTGAATCAGTTCGTGCCCCGCCCCTTGTTGAAGGATTCCGAGCGAACTCAACGTGTTAGCTGAATCCGTAAAGGTTGGCGTGCCACTTGGTCCGGTAATCGAGAGCGAGTATTTTGCGACTCCCTTATCTAAAGAAGTGACAACTGACGCCGTCGCACCGGTGGCAGCTAAGTTGATCTTGTCCGCAATACTTTGGAGCCCGTCAGTAGATAGGTCAATGTTAACATCAATCCCGTTCACTTTTACTGTTTGTGGACCTAAACCAGAAGCTCCAATGAGGCTGCTGACCGCAGTTGAACTGGATGAAAGTCCATAGCTCGATGCTCCATTTGTAATGGGTTGACGAACGGTCGCCGCACCAGAGAGGATTCCAAGCGATCCAAGCGTATTGCCGGTTCCGTCGGAAAGTTCTGGCTTATTCGAAATCCCAGTTTTAGACGAAGTAAATGTTAGATACGCCTGTCCGGTTCCACCATTGACAACGCCAGCGGATACACCGTTGTTTAGGGTATTCACTTTTGCGGCGATGGATTGAAGTGAATCCGTGGCATCAACCGTGACGACCTTGCCGTTAACAACAAATTGTCCGGTCTGCCCAAGGGCAGCCGTGGTTGAGGCTTGAGCATTTGAAGAAATCTTTTGAGCTTGAGCAAGCTTTGATATCTTAAAGTCGTAACTTCCCGGTTGGGCTCCACTGCTGGTTGTAACCGAAATCACCGCAGGATCCGTAACCGACACGCCAACCGCCTTAAAAGCATCGCTCGACGTGAGCGCATTTGCTGCCTGAGCAATGCCAGAGATTTGGCCCTTAAATTGAGAATACAGATCGGCTTTTTGGGTGAGTTTGTTTCGTTGGAGAGTCAGTCGAGAAATCGAGCTTCGTTCAATCGAGGAAAGTTTCGTAATAATGCCTTCGGTATCGAGACCGCTGGCGATTCCTCCAAATGATATTCCTGTCGTATTTCCAAAAAGACTCATGAGTTAATTCCCCTCGTTAACCACCTAACATGCCGTAAATTGCGCTGGCTTCATCAACCTTATTCCGCACCTTCTCGCCAATTTCCATGATTGTTTCTTCGGATAGGCCTAAAACCTCAAGGAGCTCAGGCTGGATGCTTCCGATTGGAGCCGCACCATCATAGTAATAGGATTTGTTCATCCAGTCGGCGACGGCAAGAATTGCGGTTGAAACTGGAGTTTCGTTGGTGAACGGTCCTTCGTGGAACCGGATTCCGTCAACGATCGTTTGTGGAAGTTCCCACTTGTCGGCAACAATTGAACCGATACCGGCATGAGTGTCGCCAAGAAAGTTGTTTTCTTGTTCTTCGTAGGTTGTTCCTTCTTGGAGAGCTTTGCTCACCAGCTTTTGATAACTTGGTTTGAAATTGCAGAAGAAGAACATTCGGCCAACATCGTGGAGAATGCCAATGGTCGCAATATCATCAGATGTCTTTCGGTCTACGTTAAGCTTGGAACACAAGGCAGTACACGCTGCGGCAGTTGCAAATGAATGTTGCCAAAATCGTCTCATTCCATCGGCGTCCGTTGGACCTCTGCCCGAGAAAGCAGAAATGGAGCCTACGCTGAGGGTGATGGTTCGAATTTGTTGGATACCGAGAATGAGAACGGCTTGGTGAACACTGGATACTTGGCGTGAAAGACCGTAATATGCCGAGTTCACAATTCTTAATACTTTAGATGCGAGAGCTTGGTCGCCCGAGACAATTTCATCAATCTTGTGCATGTCGGGATCTTGACGATTGGTTTCGTCCAAGACCTTGGCAACTGCACTTGGTAGCGGTGGAAGTTCTTTGAGCGACTGTTCGAGTCGTTTCCGAATGACTAAAGCTTCTGCATCGATGACCATATTCTGTTCTCGCAAATTCAAACTTGGGTGCTTCGGATAATTGCGGTCACGGAGCCCCGGATTAATCATTGGTTTGGACAATCACAATTCTTAGGGGAAATTGGGGTTTGGATATTCATCACAGTCAGCCTCTAGAAAAAGGCTAGTCAATTTTTGCGAATTAGGTCCAAAGCTACTATGAAATCCTCGTTCTCCAGAGGCTCCAGGGGACAGATCAACCTCAAGCTTCGCATTGGGTAAATTAAACACTTTTATCCACTGCCTTCTCGCAGGCTCATTTCATTCGAGCCAGATGTCGGAAGCAGTGCCACAACAAGATAGCCCAGTCCACGAACGTGGCTGGCCGGAACAAACCAAAACTCCCAGCATCTCGCCATTGGTCCAAAGGGAATGCTCCACTTCAGCCAATTGAAACGTCTTTACTCTTTTAGCAGGCTGACTTAATGGGGATACGATTGATTGCGATGGATTTGGATGGGACGGTGCTTCGCACCGACCAAACTATTCATCCTTCTCTTCCCGTTGCGTTTCAGCGAGCCCAAGAGGCGGGGATAACCCTCGTCATTGCTACCGGGCGGGCATTTCAGAGCACAAAACGGATTGTTGCCCCTTTCGCTTTTCCAGGGCCGCTTATATGCTCCAATGGGTCGCAGGTCCTGAACCAAGACCACGAGACGATTGGCGTCGAGCACTTAGACAACGAGACTCAAGAATTCATCCTCCAGTATGCGATCGAACACAACATCCACGTGTCAGCGTATTCGGTTGACGGGGTCTCCACCTTGCAAGATTCGGAATGGCTCACGAAATATAAGCAATTGGTGAGGGGGCTGGACATTCCGATCATGGGCTACGACGCCCTGGTAAAAATGCCGTTGTTTAAGATCGTGTTAATCTGCCCTGAACCTGAAGTACAGATTCATCGTCAAAAACTTACGTTTCTTGAAGCTCAGAAAATGGCGCAATTAACAGAAAGTGGACCTGAATACCTGGAAATCCTTCCCAATCAAGCCAATAAGGGAAATGGGCTTGCGAAACTTGCACAGTACTTAAACCTGGATCAATCTGAAATAGCCGCAATCGGCGATTATCGGAACGATTTAGAGATGTTAAACTGGGTGGGGACAGCTGGAGCGGTGAAAAATGCGCTTCCAGAAGTCATTTCGCTTGCACAAATCGTCGTTAAAAGTAACGAAGAAGGTGGGGTAGCGGAATTCATTGACCACTGTATTCTGTTAAACTGCAAGTAGCGTTGGTAAAAGCTGAAAATTGACGAAAGGAGAAATGACTGTGAAATGCATTCGATTTAGTTTGGTGATGGCGGCAATCTGTTCCGCCCTATCGGCGTATGCTGGGACTTTTAACGTCACGTCGCCGACAAACGGAAAGTGGTTAGGTTCGACGAACACCATGAACTTTACGGGAACTGGCGCAACGGTTCAGGTGACCGTTCAGGCAGTCATCACGAGCCCTGGTGGTTCGACAACGGTTACGACTTCGGTCAACCCTGACTTTAATGGCAACTTTACGGGAACACTTCCGCTCAATTTCTCGCAATCAGTTGCACAAGGCGATTACACCATCGTCGTGACGGCAACCGAGCCAGGCAATACATACTCGCCGGTTAACCTGAACGTAAAGGTTGACACCAAGACGCCGAAGTTGCTGGAATACAGCCCAGCGCAAAACTCATTTTCAAAAGGCACGATTCCCTTGTTGTTCAAGATCCTTGAAGCCAACATGAAGGAATGGAGAGTCCAGGTAGCCAGTTCTGACATCCCCAATAACACGGGTACTACCGAAACAACGCTTTCTGTTAGCTATGATTCTTCAACGTTGGAGAACGACGGTCCGCAAAACGTCTCCTTGACTGCCAAAGATCAGGCCGACAATACCCTCACGTTTAGCATCCCGTTAACCATTGACCGAAAGAAGCCAAACTCAGTGATTCAGTTTCCCCAGACGGGAAGTCCAATTCGACCTCGAAGCGACATCAATGTCATTATCGATATTGCCGACCAGTTTGCTGGTTCGGTTGATTTGACCGGTGTTGATGTGGTGATTCAAAAGACCGATGGAGCCTTTATTACACGGGCGTCACGAGTTTCTTGGAAAGATATTGGAAACAATACATGGCGCTGGACGGGACGAATTCGTTACCGCTCTGGCTTCCCTTCCACCTATAAAGTCGTTGTTTCTGCCCTTGACAAGGCCGGAAACGTAGCAGTTAGACAAGAAGTAACAATCCACCCTGGAGCTTAAAAGGAAAATTAGATGATGAAACGGATTTTAATGATATCGCTCGGAGCAATCGGAACCACTGGTTCCGCTTTTGCTCAGATACCAGACTTGCTCAATACCATTGACGCTGGTAGTCGATCGATGGGCGCAGGAGGCGCATTTGGAGTTACCTCTGCAGATACGACGAGCATTCTCAACAATCCGGCAGGCATTGGATTCATGTCGAGCCGAACCGTTGGTTTTT
>JAYUOQ010000401.1:0-3142 GCA_043760685.1 Armatimonadota bacterium
CGACCACACTGCGAAAATATGGAGCGTTTCTACGGGTGAACAACTTACTGAGCTATCAAGCCCTCCCAGCCCGATGTTTTGTGCAAGCTTTTCTGGTGACCAATCGACTTTGGCAACAGGCGCAAAGAACGGAACGGTCACTGTATTTTTTACAAGGAAAAGCGAAGCCTGAAGGATTTACGACAAAGCTAATTTTAAGTAATGACCGTATGCTGGCACCCGAAACTCAGATACCAAGTCTTGCCTGACCGCCAAAATTCCAACAGCCATTAGCTTGTATTGGGTTGTTATCCTCGCAAATTTTTTGCCGGCTAACATTCGCTTAACTTCGGCTACCAGCTCCTCATCTTGCAAAACTACTCCAAGCACAGCCTGCAAGTGGTCGCTGAACGGTCCGTCCTGTAACGTAACCGACGATATCAGTTCCAGTTGGTTGCCTCCTTGACTCATAAATGCGAATGCTCGCCTTGTCAGAAATGGATGCCCATTGGTTGAACAATGAACAGCTTCAATTGTTTTTGGGTCTGAGATTCCAAATCGCTCCGCAAGTAAACTCACTTCTTCTTTGGAAAAGTCCCTTAGCGACACCCGAAAGCCTATGTTAAAAGGGGATTGATTTAAGTCGGTAATAAACAAGTGCGCTTCCATCGCATAGGAAAGCACGAGAGTCAATTTATTCCAAGGTCCTTCTGGATCCAATGCCCGGCGGTTATGCCAACTTCGCAAAAGTCCAAAAAAGTCATTGGCGTATGGACGACCAAATAAGCGATCTGCCTCATCAATGGCCCAGCAGACTGGACCATCTACCTCGGCCAAAAGCCTGCCCATTATTGCGTCCAAATTCATGTTGGGACCGAGCCATTTCGTCCATGATTGCGAAATATCTATGTCAATTTTGAGCTGAGTGCAAAGGCTATGGGCAAGTGTTTTGTAAAGCAACTCTTCATCGGACAATTGCGATTCGCCAATTGTTTGAAAGTCGTTATGCACCGCCAATACACCGCAATTTCGGGCATATTCTAGAGTCCGTGCCAGCATAGAACTCTTTCCGGTTTGCCTTGATCCTTGAATAAGGATCACCGTTTCCCGTCTGTCTAAGCAATCCTTCACTTGATCGTCTCCGGGTCTTTGGATATAGTAGCGAGAAGATAGGGTCATTGCCCCGCCTGCCGGTTCCTGCTCCTTCACCGGTGTAACAGGTGGTCTCTGCGAATATGTGATAGCTTCACTTTCTAGCGCAGCTTTGGCCTGTGCTGATGGTTGCTCACCCCACTCTTCATCCATCATCCTTTCTAAATCTTCGAATTGACGAATCGCTTCTGCTTCCAAGCCTGCAACTCGGTAGCCTTGAATCAAGGCGATATGAATGTCTTCGCGATTTGGGGCGGAAAGCAATGCTGCTCGGCCAATTCGAATTGCGTCCTTAGGCGATCCAGTTGCGATCTTAATTTGACAAAGTTTTGCCACTGATTGGGCAAATAGCTCCTCAAACTCAAGACGATAAGGATAGATCCATTCATCCGACAAAGGTGCCAGCAATGGTCCACCATAAATACTCACGATTTCCGATAAAGAATCTTCATGACCTTTTTCGAATCCAAGATCAATGAGCTCGGTGTATCGTTGGGTATCGGAAGCCAACAAATCGCTATTCAATCTCACGACATCACGTTTTGTCTGGATTAACGAGCCACGCTCAATACCACCTTCTAAGGCATCTCTTAAATCAGCTATCGCTCGTCTAAGGTTCTGAGCCTGCCTGCCGCAATCACTTTCTGGCCAAATGGTTTCCTCCAGAATGAATCGAGAAATCTCAATTCCAGGATGCAAAACAAGGTACGAAAATAATGAATTCACGGACTTCGATCGAAAATGAGGTTTTTCACCTAATTGCGATGAGATGTCAATGCGTCCAAAAACCCTGACGATCCAACGTGCATGAGGCGGCGGCCAAATATTGTTCCTTTCAATCCGCTCTCCCACGCATGGATTATACGCTCACTCGTCAACCTAATCACTTTATGAGCAAAGCCCGACCCAGTCTGTCTAATGATCTATAATGTTGTTAGGTTCAATTAGGTTCATGAAGACACAGCTAGACGAAACCGATGTCCAGATTCTCAACCTCCTCCAAAAGGACGGACGAATCACCAACGCCGACCTTGCCAAGGCAGTCGGCCTCAGTGCACCGAGTGTCCTTCAGCGTGTCCGCATCCTCGAAAAATCGGGGATCATCAAAAACTACGTGACGATTCTTGACGCTGAGCGGCTCGGACGAAAACTCATCGCTTTCGTCAATGTCTCCCTGGCCCTGCACGAAAGCCAACCTATCGAGCGATTCCGAAAGTCGGTCCAAGAAATCCCCGAAATCACCGAGGTCTACAATATCACGGGCGAATACGATTTCATGCTCAAAGTCCAAGCGAGAGACATGCGCCACTACGAAAGCATCTTGCGAGACAAGATCACGAAGATTCGAGGGATTGGAAAACTAAACACATCTTTTGTGCTGGGAACTGCCAAGCACACCACCGAAATCCCGCTGTAAAGTTCTACAATTAGATATGCACGAGCGATATTTCGACAACGCGGCAACGACGCCGGTTGATCCAAGGGTCGTTGAGGAAATGCTTCCTTACTTCACCGAGTTCCCTGGCAACGCGGCAACCATCCACCAATATGGTCAAAAAGCCAAGGCTGCCATCGACCTCGCCCGTGAACGCGTCGCCGCCCTTATCCAAGCCGAAGACCCATCTCAAGTGACGTTCCTGAGCGGATCAAGCGAAGGCAACAACTGGGTGCTCGGCAACTACAAAGACGGCAAAGTCGCCATCTCACCCTACGAGCACAGCAGTATCATCAAGCTCGCCAAACGCGACGGGTTTACCGTTTTGCCTCCGTTCGAAGAATGCTTGCCGGAAGGATTTGACATCGTAGCCCTGATGTCCGTCAACAACGAAGTCGGAACAATCTTTGACACTGAACTCATTCGACGGCGGACCAAGAGCACCAATCTGCTCGTTGACGTCACCCAATCAGCCGGCAAACTTCCAACCTATGCCGCCGATATTGATTACATCTCAGCAAGCGGTCATAAATTCTACGCGCCAAAAGGCGTCGGCTTCCTTTACCAAAAAGAAGT
>JAYUOQ010000402.1:0-3141 GCA_043760685.1 Armatimonadota bacterium
AAGGTCAAAACCAACGAGACTCCGGGTGGACACGAGTGGCTAATGTGGCGGCGGAACCTTGCCGAGTTCGCACAGATGATTTTCAGGTAATGATTTCGATTCCTGATGCAATAGAAGTTTTTGTTTATGGCTTCTGCCATGCAAAGAGCCGGACCTATCCCTACGAGGCGAGCAGGATTGGTGATCTTTGGGTGATGCGCGATACCCCAGCGCGAAAGAACGAGCGAAAGATCGAAGTGATTAGTCACGGTGTCTCACCTGAAAAGGTTGTTCAAACCATCCAAGAGTCGGAGCTTGGTTGGCACTTTCTTTGTGACATTCATGATGAGAGCGAGGACTACCAAGCGAAGCGGGATCATTACAAGGCGCTTGGTTATCGAGCGATGAGTACGGAATGGCTGTTTGCTCACGACATGAAAAATATTCCGCTGTTTGAATCTGATCCGCCGGTTCGGCAAATCTTGGATCAGGAAATGCTCAAGACGATCAATCAGGTGGCATCTCAGCCGCAAAAGGTTCGGGAGGGAACCAGAAAATTCGCGGTTTGGGATGAGACTCGAGATTATGGATGGGTCACCAGTATCCCTTTTCGAGATTCGGCTTGGGTTTCAGATTTATATGTTCATAAGGAACTGAGAGGGAATGGTTATGGTCGCGCGTTGATGAGTAAGTTACTCCATGTTGATCGAGAAAATGGGGTTAAGCAAAGCGTTCTTCTTTCAAGTAGCGATGGTGCAAGGGTGTATCCGCGCTTGGGATATAAACAGATCGGTGTTCTCCAAATGTTTTGCCCAATGAAACGGTAATCAGGATAGAATAGGACTCAATGATGTTGTCTGTTGTCATTGCCGCGACTTTTCTGCAAACTTCGCCGATAAGAATTTCTCTTTGGAAAGATGGGGCTCCTGGATCTGAGGCACACCGTAATGATCCCGAGCAAGCCAAAGATTGGTGGGTGAAGAATATTCACGATCCATCCATCAATGTTTACTTGCCACCGAAGGAAAAGGCTACCGGCGCAGCGATGGTTATCTTTCCTGGTGGCGGTCATAGCCAGCTTGTCTATCCACCGGAAGGAATTGAGCCAGCTCAATATTTAGCTAGTCAAGGAATCGTTGGTATAGCGGTCAAATACCGTCTCTTTCGTGAACCAGGTTCGACATATACGTTTGAAAACGCGACAGTGCCAGACTCTTATCGAGCCATGAGAATGGTTCGGGCTCACGCGGCGGAGTGGAGAATTGATCCGAAACGGGTTGGAGCCATGGGCTTTTCTGCTGGTGGCGAAAATGTATCAGGAATTGCCTTTGGATCTGGTTTGGGAGACCCGTCGTCCAAGGATCCGGTTGAACGGGAGAGTGGAAAGCCAAGCTTCATCGTTGAAATCTATCCAGGACCGCTTGGGATCCCGGCAGAGGTTCCAAAGGATGCACCGCCGGCATTTTTTCTCATTTCAAATGATGATGATGGGCATATGGGCGCGGTCCTCGACCTCATGAATAAATATCGAAAGGTGAAGGCATCGATGGAAGCTCATATTTACACTCAAGGTGGTCACGGCTATAACATGGGCGGTCGATCAAAGCTGATGTCGATCAGTACTTGGCCCAAGCGACTTTCTGAATGGTTGGCGGATAATAACTGGTCGGTACCTAAGTCATGACAAAGTCTCGATTAGAAGCCTTCAGCGATGGTGTGATTGCCATCCTGATCACGATTATGGTTTTGGAGCTAAAGGTTCCCCATGATGCTAGCTTCGAGGCATTCTGGAAGCAGTACCCGCTGTATCTCAGCTACGCCCTCAGCTTTGTCCTCATCGGAATCTACTGGAATAATCATCATCACATGCTTCATGGAATTAAGAAGATTTCTGGAGCGGTCATGTGGGCGAATCTCCATCTCTTGTTTTGGTTGTCTTTGATTACGTTCGCCACAAATTGGGCAGGAGAAACGCACTTTGCAACTTTTCCTGTTGCAATCTATGGATTTGTTCTGTTTATGTCGGGAGTTGCCTATACGATTCTAGCCAAAACGTTGGTTCAAGCAAATGGGAAAGATTCGGATATCGCAACTGCTCTGGGAAGGGATTGGAAAGGCAAGGCATCTATTGGAATCTATTTAACGGCGATACCTTTGGCTTGGGTATCACCAATCCTTTCATGCGCCATGTACGTTGCCGTAGCGGCAATGTGGTTCGTGCCAGACAGAAGATTTGAGTCTGAATCTTAGCCTGCGGAATCAAACGCAATCTTAATCCAGGCGAAAAGTTCATCGTTGACTTCGCTCAAATCGGTGACTTTTACTTTGTATTGGCACATGCCGCCGGGAGGTTGTTCGACCAGTCGGTCTGTTCCTGGTATTCCCTTCATGTTGATTCCAACTTCGACTCTAGAGCTTGTTGCGGGACCAATCATCGCAAATTGTTTCTTTCGTCGAAGCGCGACGTATCCTTTCTTAGGGTGGATTTCGAATTCTCCGAACTGTTCAATCTTCGCCATGAGCGCGTCATGGATTGAGCGGAGACCAGCTTTTGGTCCAGTGTAGATTTCATCGAGCGGATTCGATTCAGCCGGTGGAGCATCGTTTCTCCGTAAGAAGTGGAGGGCAAGTGCATTGGCGTCGCCATGCCCCAATGCAAACTCGGTCTTGGCGAAATCACGGAGTTGACCGTGCTTCTCCAATCCCGAGTTTGCAAGGGCAACATAAAGCTCATCGAGCGACTTACCAGTCTTTTTCTGGATATTCGCCTTTTGGGTTTCGATGGCCTTATCGAGATCCATAGATGTTTAGAACCAGTGGTTGTCGAGATCGCCGTTCAATTCAGCTACATAGGCGAGTTGGCCATTGTGGTAGTTCGTATGAACACCGGCGAACATTGCAAATGAGAAGAGGGGAACTTCGCCAAACCAACTTGGGATAACGGCTACGAGTTGCTCTTCGGTCAAGCCGGAGACAAATCCGATGATGTCATCGATGGAGCTGCTGAGGTCGGATTCAAGCTGCGCTCGGCTGTAACCGTCTGGGGCGGCTGCCCAAATCCCGTCTTTCTGTCCTTCAGGCTCCTCGGCTGGCGGCTCTTGCTTTAGCATGCCGAGAATGCCTCGGTTGGCAGAAACAACCTCGTAACTGAAATCGATTGGG
>JAYUOQ010000403.1:0-3140 GCA_043760685.1 Armatimonadota bacterium
CTTGAGAAATCGACTTCAAAAAACAAACCTGACCGACCAGAAATGTCAAGGGCAACAAGAACCAGTGCCTCTTCCATAACCATATGGCACGAACCGTAGCGCTCAATTGGACCGGATGATTCTAAGGCATCTCTAAAGGCTCGACCAAGAACAATTCCAACGTCTTCAACTGTGTGGTGATCGTCAATATGCAAATCGCCTTCGGCTTCAATACCAACATCGAACTGACCATGAAAAGCCATTAGGTTTAACATGTGGTCAAAGAAACCGATACCTGTCGTGATGTCTTGTTTCGTTCCACCATCGATATCGAGAACAATATGGACTCGAGTCTCTTTTGTCTCGCGATCAACTTCGGCGAATCTTACTCCTGGTGCGGCTTTACTCATATAATCTTCCTAACCCCTGAACAATGAAAAAGAAGATGGGGTCACGACAACGAAGCCACGACCCCACAGGAGGTGCAAGAACCCTTTTTGAATCATCTGAGCATGAATGCTCGGAAAGTCAGATCCATCCAAGGTTCGAGCCGCAAAGGCGAAGCTTCTGCGTCGGAGCCATATCGACTCGTCACATATTTCCTCTCTCTCACGCCTACGGGGTTAGCTGACGGGTTCGGGCCAAGAGCTTCCCTAGAGCCGTTTCCGGCTCATTCACCCCAATAGTTTGGGTCCCCCGATGACTCACATTATCTGCTCATCACTCGGCGTTTGGCTTTGCAACCATTAAATATCATAACACAGGTTTTCTGATCTTGGTTCCAAATGAGTCAAAATTCCCGGTAAAATTTGAGGCTACATGTCAGTCCTCGTCGACAAAAGTACCAAGGTTATCGTTTGTGGAATGACCGGACGCGAAGGTGCCTTCCACACAGAGCAAATGATTGAGTACGGTACGAACGTCGTTGGTGGCGTAACTCCCGGAAAAGGTGGTCAAGAATTTCTTGGAAAGCCAGTCTTCAATACGGTTCATGATGCAGTAGCGGCAACCGGTGCCAATGCCTCATTGATCTTCGTTCCACCACCATTTGCGGCTGACTCTGTATTGGAATGTGAAGATGCTGGTGTTCCCTTTGTCACCTTGATCACAGAAGGAATCCCTATTTCAGATATGACAAAGGTTGTCAATAGACTTCGGACTACCGGCACAACTCGATTACTTGGCGGTAACTGCGCCGGAATCATTACTCCGGGCGAATGCAAAATGGGCATCATGCCAGGTCATATCTTCTCTGCCGGAGATATCGGCGTAGTTTCTCGATCTGGAACACTCACATACGAAATCGTATGGGAACTCACTCGAAATGGCCTAGGGCAAACAACTTGCGTTGGAATTGGTGGAGATCCCCTTCCTGGCACTCGATTTATCGAGGTGATGGAAATGTTCCAAAATGATCCTAAAACCAAGGCAGTTGTCCTCATTGGTGAGATTGGCGGCTCAGACGAAGAAGCAGCCGCTGAATACGTTGGTAAACATATGAATAAGCCTGTCGTAGGGTTTATTTCAGGACGAACAGCCCCTCCAGGAAAGCGAATGGGGCATGCTGGTGCAATCGTCAGCGGAAATCTCGGAACTGCTCAGTCGAAAGTCGATGCTCTTGAGGCAGTTGGCGCTTTGGTTGCTGAACGAACTTCCGACGTTCCTGCTTTGATCAAGCAGTTGCTCAATCGCTAGGATTAAAAACTCCACCTACAAACAACCATTGTTGTAGGTGGAAACCAACACCAATTTTCTTCGTCCTAATATCATTAGGAATCTAATAAGCCATGGTCTCACTTTTCCTCAGTGCCCTTCTCTATTCAGCGCAGACGCCAACTTCGTTTGAGGTTGCATTTCCGGAGTACATGGCGAAGCTTAAAATGGTAACCATTCCCGACGGTACGATTGTTATGAACGGAAAAACTACAACGATAAAAGGGATGTCGTTTAGTCAAACCGAAGTCACTTGGGACGTGTTTGACATTTGGGCCCTTCGGCTAGATACATCAATTGAGGATCAAAAAAAAGACCCGCAAAGCAAAGGTGTCGACGCCGTATCTCGACCAAGCAGACCATACGGGGTGATGTTCACCGGATTTGGACACCACGGATATCCCGCCATGTGCATGTCTAGCCTTAATGCTGAACTGTTCTGCGATTGGCTCAGTAAACGTACAGGCAAAAAATTCCGGGTCCCCACCGTTGCGGAATGGCAATATGCCTGCCGAGCTGGCCTTAGCACGGACCTTATGGCAAAAGATGAGACTGCTTGGACCTGGGAAAACGCTGACGATGTTTCACATAAAATTGGTATCAAACCGGCCAACGGATTTGGAATACACGACATGCTCGGTAATGTCGCCGAATGGGCTAAGGATTCGGAAGGTAAGCCAGTGGTTTGTGGTGGATCTTTCAAAGACAAAACCGCCCTCATTTCGAGCGCAACAATTGACCCCTTCTCACCAAAATGGAACGACGCGGACCCTCAAATCCCGAAAAGCAAGTGGTGGTTAGCCAATGGTCAGCACGTTGGATTGAGAATCGTTTGCATTCAATAGGCTTTTTGCTTGGAATTTAGACTGGCACTCTGATATGCTCCGGGGTACGGAAAGATGGACATTTCACGCCGAACTTTATTGACCGGTGCAGCCGCCCTCGCAGTACCAACTTCATCATTTGCAGGAGTCTTCCAAGATAAACCAACGATCAAAGTTGGCCTTATTGGTTGCGGAGGTCGCGGTAGCGGTGCAATTCGCGACAACCTTGCCGCCGAAGAGGGAGCGGTTGTGTACGCCATGGCTGACCTCTTTGAAGATCGCCTAAAAGGGTGCCTTGACGGCCTGAAAAAGGACCTTCCGAAACGGGTCAATGTAGGAGAGCGAGCTTTCTTTGGACTCGACGCTTACCAAAAGCTCCTTGCCAGCGGTGTAGATGTTGTAATTCTTGCCACTCCTCCAGGGTTTAGGCCGGGACATATCCGAGCGGTCATCAATGCGGGCAAACATCTTTTCACCGAGAAGCCGGTCGCGGTAGACGGTCCTGGAATTCGTGACGTCATCGAATCCGCAAGGCTAGCGAAAGAATGTCCCCAATATCGCCGTCGTGGACCCGCTTCATACACTCCATATAGGCGAGATCGGCTCGGCGCTGGGTACCAGCGA
>JAYUOQ010000404.1:0-8147 GCA_043760685.1 Armatimonadota bacterium
GACCAAAAATCTACAGTGGGCTCAGGGCACCACGAGTTCAAAACAAAGTAGCACTTAGTTCAAAAAGCTAAAGAAAAAAATGGCTCGGATAATATCCGAGCCATTTTTTGCATTGATTGTTTAGTCAATGACTAGATCCAATCGTTTTCTTTATATTTGTCCATTCCAAGCTTCATCAGGTCCTTGAGTCCCCGTTCAATTTCGGAAGTAAAGGCTTTGATGTTAAAGCAAGTATTGCCCTTTAAAATGCCCTGCATTGAAGCGGGGACCTCATCTCTGAGTTCCGGGCAAACATGAATCGGCATATAGTAAAACCCGACGAGGTTTTTCAACTCGCGAATTTCGACAAACTGATAACCCTCGTGGATTTCGTCATCAACAATGATCTGCTTGGTGGTCGAAAGGGAATATTTTCCGGGTGAGCTATCAAGCTCGAGAACGTCCCCGTAGCCCTGGAGCAGCGTCTTTAGCTGCTCAAATAAGTATCGGCGCTTCTGGTCGTCCATCCCAACAATATACCGGTTATTGGCTATTGCTCCCAGAACACCGTTTTCAATTCGAACTTACCATCAGACATCAAATCGACTTGAGTGTATGCCGGAGGAAAGCCCTGATTGGCACCGTTCCACCACCCTCCACAAACCGCTCCAGCACAAACATAAGAAGTCCCACCAAAGTCGCATCGATCAATCATATGTGTATGTCCACTGAAACAAACCTTAACATTTCCAGCCTCGCGAAAGAGCTTAACGACTTCGCGGGCATCACTTACTTCGGAGGCAAACGAAATAGGCAAAGTGTTATCTTTCGGCGTGAGACCCGAGTCAGCAAGGGCGGTAACGCTCAACAATGGCATGTGACCGCAAACAAGTGTTGGAGTGACTTTATCGGACAAAAGATCTTTGAGCCAAGCCAATTGTTCGGGGTCAATGAACCCCATGAACCCATCCCCGTTTCGGTGAACAGTATCGAGGCCGATGATGCGCCATCCCGCCATGCTCTCTTCCCAAAATCGATTTTTCATTCCAAAAAACTTGACTGGTCGGGCTTTACCCGATGAATAACTTAAGTCACCAATGTCCCACTGCTCAACGTCGTGGTTACCAAGAATGGCTCGGTAAGGCTTCTTCAGATTCTTGTCGGTGAATTGAGTCCAATTGTCATACTGAGCTTGAATGTACTCCTCAGACTTGTGGTCAATTGCCATCAAGTTATCACCGCCAAACAAAAATAGATCGCAACCCTTTGCCATGGCAAATGCCTTAGCCGCCCGCTTATTGACTTCTTCGAGTGGAGTGAGATGTATGTCGGTGAAGTAGGCAATACGCAACACCTTTTTGGCACCCGCGCTTGTAGCAAACGAGGGCAATCCTGCGAGCGAGGAAGCCCCAAGAAGAGAAAGGATGTTACGACGTGTTATTCCCATGGCGACATTTTATAACAATTCCTAACCTAGCTGGCATTCGGCGAGTTCCTCCAGATGCCTTCAATGTTCCCAAAATCCGGGCCTCTTGAACCGAAATGTTAAGGAAAAGCTATGTTTTCAAGGAGATCGAAACTAAAACTTCAATGACTACCGTAATGATATTCATTGCTGATCCGATGATTAGTATTAGCGCCCGGAAGAGGCGGGAAAATTCATGATTTCGCAGTCTCGACCAAGGTCGAGACTTTTTTTTCGTTTTGCTTCCCCCGCTAACAGCTTCTTGGCTGACAGCTAAATCAGTGCCCCATTTTCGATTTCATTGCCTTCATTGCAGCCTCAGTACGGCTATTTACATGAAGTGCCTTCAAAATATTGCTAACGTGATTCTTGACAGTTTTCTCGGCAATTCCGAGCTTGTCCGCAATTTCTTTGTTTCTTAGTCCCTGGGCAACCAACTGGAGAATTTCATGCTCACGATCGCTCAGTACCAAGAGCTCTGCATCTGGTTCCTCGGTGGAACTCTCATTCTTTTCAAATCTTCGAAAATCCTCAACAATTTTGGTCGCAATTTTTGGAGTGATCTTTGCTTCTCCCTTTGCTGCTAGCCGAACACTTTCAATAACTTCTTGTGGAGTTGAGGTCTTGAGAAGATAACCCAACGCCCCAGCCCGAAAGGCTTCGAACACCGTATCGTCATCTTCTCGAATTGTAAGAATGACGACATTGACATCTTTTTCTTTCCGCAATATTTTGCGTGTCAGTTCGATACCACTAAGGCGAGGCATGTTGACATCGGTCAGAAGAACGTCCGGAGCCTCGGAAAGGCAGGCGTCCAGTGCCTCTTGCCCATCTCGGCAGACCGCGATGACATCAATATCTTGGGCGAATCCTAAGGTTTTTTGGATCGCCTTTCGATAGTTGTCTTCATCATCGGCAATGACTACACGAATTTTTTCTGACATTTGTACTTACGATTATACGGAGTCCAGATAGAATGTTGCCAATGTCTTTGTTAACTGTTTCTGATTTACATGTCGGATATGGGGCAACCGAAATCCTCCGTGGGGTCTCTTTTGAACTTGAGCCCGGCGAAACACTCGGTGTTGTAGGCGAATCCGGGTGTGGAAAATCAATGACTGGCTTCGCAATAATGGGCATGCTTCAAGCACCATTGACAGTGTCAAAAGGCTCAATAAAGCTTGAGGACACAGAACTTGTCGGCATGAAGGAGCGAGATATGCGAAAAATTCGCGGTCAAGACATTGCTCTCGTCATGCAAGATCCGTTCACGAGCCTCAATCCGATGATGAGAATTGCCGACCAAATTGCTGAGGCGTATTTGCTTCATGAAAGAATGACCAAACGTGAGGCATACCGACGAGCGGTCGATATGCTTGATAAGGTTGGGGTTCCAGCACCCGAGTCGAGCGCCCGCAAATACCCTCATCAACTTAGCGGCGGTCAAAGACAGCGGGTCGTCATCGCAATGGCATTCGCGTGCAACCCTAAGGTGCTGATCGCCGATGAACCAACAACGGCTCTTGACGTTACGCTCCAAGCACAAATTCTAAGGCTAGTGAGGGAGTTGCAACAAAAAGAAGGAACCGGAGTTATTTTGATCTCGCACGATATCGGAGCGATCGCCTCTATTGCCCACCGTATCGCGGTTTTCTATGCGGGACGAATTATCGAAATAGGCAAGACCGAGCAGGTTCTCAAACATGCATCTCACCCTTACACGCGTTCGCTGCTGATGTCCCTTCCCAGAGCTGGACAAGACCGTTTGGAGAGCATTATTGGGCAACCACCGGACTTTGCGAAACTCACAGGTGAATGTTCATTTGCTCCGCGATGTCCCCTCAAAATTGACCAATGTTTAACTGAGCCAGGACTCACTCTTGCATCCGATGGAACCCAATGCGCTTGTTGGCGGAGCGAAGAAGTCAAAAAACTTGAATTTGGTAAAAGCATTTCCCAGCTCGTACAAGCGAAATAGGAAGGCACCACCGAAAACGGTGGTGCCAATTCCTAACCTAAGCGACTACGGAAGGGCTATGCCTTTGCCGTCTTTAAATCCACCCTTAGGCATGAACTTCGATGGTCCGCCATATGGTGCGAGCGCCATCCGAATCTCATCCAGAGCCTTCTGAAGGTCCTTGACTGCAGCAGTCTTGTGTCCTTCGTAGTCCCAACTTACTCGATTCAACAGTCCAAGTGCATTTTCGAAGTGATGACCGCCAATAACTAGCTTTTCATTGCTATTGCGAATTTGATTGTCCGAGTACTTACTTGGGTTGTCATTGTCATTCTCTCTCGTGGCCTGTGCTCTTCGATCAAGCTTTTGTTCAAGCAATCCAACTAAAATCTCTGACTTAGCCAAAACCCCAAGTTCAATGGCATTGACTCGGTGCCCCTTATAGATTGGTAGTCCTTCTCGAAGTGCCTTTACTCCCTTGTTGATCTCTTCAACGGCCAAATGAAGGGCTCGCTTGGTGAGGTCATGCTTTTGACCGTTCTTACCTTGGTTGTTCTGTTGCTTGGCGCCGGTATTGACCGAGGTTTGAGCAAAAGCCGATGTTATCAAAAGGGCTGCGGTGACGATGAGAGATATTCGTATGGTTTTCATGTGTCTGTGTTCCTCACTGAGTGATTGAGGTGCCAAACGATCTATCGTCCAGGCTAGTTCAGTAGTGGGTCAGAAGACCTGAGCCTATTTGCTCAGTGTTAAGCCTGAGTCACGATAAAAGGTAAAAAGTAGTGAACTCTGGCGATGTTGACCAAAAGCATGCACGAGCTCCTTCGCTTCCCAGCATCTTAGCTTCTTAGCTATTTCGGCGTAAAGCTGGTACCACAACCGCAACTGCGTCCCGCATTGGGGTTAGAAAATCCAAAGCCGCCACCAATCAGATTGCCAGTGTAATCAAAAGTCGACCCAGCCAAAAATCCCGCACTCTTTGAGTCACAAACGATCGATATTCCGTCAACGACCAGTTCAAGATCAATCGGTTTCCGAACAATATCAAGCTTCATAACATACTCAAGCCCTGAGCAACCCCCGCCCTTGACTCCAAGTCTCAGGAAGACGTCTGGTCGGCCGTCTTTGACGACTAAACGCCTCACGTGGTCAAGGGCAGCAGGAGTTATTTCGATGGGGAAAATGGGAGTTTCCATGGATTTATTTTGTGATCAGATAGCGAGGACGTTCGCTAAAGAACGTAATATTCGATTTCTCTTCTTCGAGCATATCGGACAGGGTTAAATGTTCGATAACCGAATCAACTGCTTGCTGAATTACTTGCCAAAGGCTACGAACCGAACAATCAACCCCGTGCGCACAGATATCGAGAGCACCGCTATGCTTGCCACAAAACTCATCATCATAGAGTTTTCCACCCAAGCTATGAAGGACGTCAGAAATCTTAATCTCTTGTGGTGACCGAGCTAACGAGTAACCACCACTTTGACCGCGAACACTGGTGATGAAGCCTTCTTTTCGGAGGATCATCATAAGCTTGGCCGCATGAGTAGAAGTGAGCCCCTCAAGCTTGGAAATTTCAGGAATGGTCATGCTCTCCTGAGGACCTTTGCGAGCAATTTGGATCAGGCATCTCAAGCCGTACTCTTCTTGTGCAGAAAACTTCATTTAGTCAAGTCCAAGAATGAGTTTAGCTTCCTCACTCATCATTTCAATGGTAAAGGGAGGATCCCAAGTCAATTCAAGCGAAGTTTTTCCGATGCCAGGCGTGTCTCGAATGGCTTCTTCAACTTGCCCAGGCAAAATTCCTGCGACTGGGCAACTTGGAGAAGTTAAGGTCATCATTACGTGAACGTTCTTGTTGTCGTCGATCTGAATATCGTAAATAAGTCCGAGATCATAAACGTTTACGGGAATTTCGGGGTCGTAAACCGTCCGAATTTGTTCGATTACTTCGGCCTCGTACAAACTTCTTTCAATGGTGGTCATCGCCCTCTTTTCTTCCTGTCGCTCCGGAACCGCTTTTGGCATTACTACTATTCTACGCCATGAATCTAGACTATAATTGCCAGTATCGCGATGGCAAAAGGAAAGAAGTCCTGGAAAGAGAAACTCGACAGTGGCGGAGAAGCCCACGTTGGCACGATGACAAGGGCGATAAGTGGTGTTCCTGCAGGCGGGCTCATGCTCATCCCGACCCCGCGACAAGTGGATGGCTATATCCGAACCATCTCCAAAGGCGTATCAAAAACCTCCAAGGAAATGGGTAACGATTTGGCGAAGCAAGCTGGCGCTGACATCAGTTGCCCGCTCTGTATCGGAATCTTTACGCGAATCGCCGCCGAAGCTGCGCATGAAGAATTGGTGGAAGGGAAGTCTGCCGACGAAGTAACTCCGTTCTGGCGAATCATCCCACCCAAAGCGAAAGTCAGACCGAAACTGACTTTTGGAGAAGCAATTGTTGACCAACTGCGAAGGGAAGAAGGCCTGCAAGTTTAAGCCCTACGGCTCCTCGTTTGAGTACTAATTTCCTTGGGATTCGTAGACCTAATCCTAAGTGACTGAGTTTAGAGATGTAATCGTTCTTGGAGCTGGCCTAAGTGGCCTTGCCGCCGCGCGAAAATTATCGGCTCAAGCCGTCGACTATTTGGTTCTGGAAAAGGAATCGCTACCCGGAGGACGTGTCCAATCCGAGGAATTCGAGGGTTGCATCCTTGACCGTGGGTTTCAAGTGGTCCTTCCAGCTTATCCGTCGATTCGATCTCTCAATTTGCCGATCCAATTGCGGCCCTTTAGCCAAGCTTCAACCTGCATTTCGAATGACGGTAAGACAATATTGGCCGATCCTATTCACAACTTCAAGCTGTTCTGTTCTAACTTAAGTCGCTCTCCAGCGTCGCTGACCGACCTAGTCCGCCTGCTGAAGCACATGCGTGCCAGGCGATTTGAACTTTCAACGGACGGTCTTATTGACGAACTTGGCTATTCGGACAGGCTCAAAAACGACTTCTTGAGGCCGTTCTTAAGGGGCGTGCTTCTAGATCCATCTCTCAAAAGTCCGTCGCCGCTGAGTTCTTACTTCTTGGAACGATTCTTTATCGGAGGAGCTTCGTTGGTCGAAGGTGGAGTTCAAGAACTTCCCCGAATGATGGCGAAGGACATGAATATCCGCTTTAGTTCCGAAGTTGACCTCCAAGAAGGCAACCAGGTGACCACCAAGGACGGAAAGACTTTTGCAGCCAAGATCATTGTCGATACCCGACCAGACATAGCCTGCAAAGGAGTTGAGTGGCTCTCAACCCAATGCCATTATTTTCTTTCCGGTGCGCCGGTTCCGCTCGAGAAGCGAATTGTCTTATATAGTTCGTCGATGCAAACAAGCATCAATCAAGTGGCGAATTTGTCCGAGGTTGCTCCCGGATATAGTCCGGCGGGCACGGCACTTTTGTCCGTCACCTCCCGCGATTCATCTAACTCTCATGTTGATCAACTGAAAAGCGATCTAGTTTCGAGCTTGGATTTGGTAGGCAGTCAAGTTAGCCACCTGAAGTCGATCCAAGTTGAACGGGCAATACCCTTTGCTAATCATCTGCCGCCCGAGTTTCCCGAACCGCCTACACCGAAGCAAATTGAAAGCACGATCTATGCAAGCGATACGCTCTCATACGGATCTCAGCACGCAGCCCTCCGGATAGGCGAACGGGCCGCCGACCTCGCTATTTTAGCCCGAAAACCCTAGTTTGCGAGCTTTGGAACTTTCAGACCGGAAAGTCCACCATCAACGGTAAACGTTTGACCTGTCGTCCAGCGACTGTCGTCGGATAGCAACCATGCTGCCAATCCCGCAATGTCATCGGGTTCGCCTAATCGGTTGAGAGGATGAAAGGCAAGAGAAGCCTTTTCTGCTGCCGGATTGCTCATCATAGCCTCCGATAAGGGCGTTCGAACCAACCCTGGCGCAATACAATTCACTCGAACACCATTGCCGGCATAAGTTGCTGCCGCAGATTGCATGAGGCCAATAACTGCTGCCTTCGCCGATGCAATCGCCTCGTGATTGGGGAGCCCAATTCTTGCCGCGGCCGAAGAGAATAGTACTATTGAGCCGCCTCTTGCACGCAGGTGAGGAATGGCAAATTTGATCGCAAGAAACGCGGGAATTGCATTGACTTCCCAGCACCGACGAAATTCTTCGAGGGTAGTCATGTGGGCTGGCTTTAATAGGATCGATCCAACGCAGACGGCAATTCCAGATATCTCGGCATCTTTACTGATGGAATCTAGAGCAGTTTTTAGGGTTAATTCGTCATTGGCATCACAAACCGTATAGGCGCAACCAAGCTCAGTTGCCAGTTCGCCGAGTCGATCTTCGTTTCGGGCAATGAGGTGAACGGATTCTCCGCTCTTTACAAGACGCCGGGCAATTGCCGAACCAATTCCTCCGGTCCCGCCGATGAGCACAAAAGCTTTATTCATGTCAGTTTGGATAAGGACTTATCACCTTCGAAAGCAGACCTGGCTTCTTATCGAGGAAGAAAAGTATGGATCGAAGACGCGCCTATCCTTCCTACGCGGTTGGAAATCATTCGTCTAAGAATTGTCTAAAGTTAGTTGCAATTCATATGTGAACTTAGTTAAATCAAAGGCTAAACAGGGCGTTCTCATAAATTCTTTCAAAACTAAATCCGGTTCAACCAATGGCTCCCCAACCGGAATACTCGCTTGGAGCAAAGCCGCTCGATCCGT
>JAYUOQ010000405.1:0-8126 GCA_043760685.1 Armatimonadota bacterium
CCAACAACTTCAGTTGTTACGATGTTCGACGGAGTAACTACGCCGCCGGTAACTTGCATGCCGTATTGGCCTGCAACGTTTCCAGCAACTACTCGGCTACCATTGCCTGCTCCACCCATGATGGCGGCAACAGCTGTTGTTCTCGTACCAATGTCGCCCGCGTTACCAAAGGTTCCGCCAACGGTATTGGTTACCGTGTAGGTAAAGGTGATTGCTGGGTAATCCGTGAGAGGGACGCTAAGCCCATCCACATCAATTCCATTGCTGATCAGATAAGCAAGTCCAGCACCTGCGAGCGGAGTTGTTGTTCCGATGTTAACCGAAGATGGACCAGCCAAAGCAACTGTGTTCAGAGGTCGGATGACCTTAACAGTAGCGGTTCCAACCGTAGTTCCTACTGTAGCTGTGATGGTGTTGTTTCCTTTCGGTGTCGTTACTGGGACATTAGCTGGTGCCGAAACCGGAGCAGTCAATGTTGTCGAGAACGTACCAGAAGTATTTGACGCACCAGAAGTTGCGGTGAAAGCGGTTGCACCTAGACCAGTAATCCAAGTATTTGCGCTTGTTTTACCAGGGTTCGTAAGAGTTACCGTCTTATTGAACATTGGAGCACCATATTGGTTGCTTACGAGAGCTGAGATTGACGTTGTTGCGGCGGCGCCAGCCGTGTTCCACAACAATGAAGTCGCACCAGGAGTGACAGTAACGGTTGAAACTGTTCCATATGAGAAGTTTCCGATGAAGCTTCCGGTAATGTTTTGACCAACCAATTGAACTGTGAACGTCGTGTCTGTGTTTTCAACCGCGGAGTTCGCTGCTGAATCTGGTCCAACCGTGAATGACGGTCCTGTTCCAGAAAAAACGAATGCTGGGACAATTGCGGAACTTGTGAGTGTAAATGTTGCGGCTGGGTTGACGACACCGTTAGAGTCAAGACCAACGCATGCGAGTGATCGTGGACCGAATTGGTCGTTAGCACCCGCAATGAAGAGTTCCTTTGGCTGAGTTGGAGCCACACCGTTAACGGTGTACTTCAACGCAACTGGAGTTCCAGGCGTATAGCTTGGAGCGTTTGGCGATGGAATAACTTCAACCGTTCCGGTTGCACTGATTGGACCTAGGTTTGCAGTGTAAGAGGTGAATGTTTTTGCACCATTATAATTGATGCCTGTACCGGCGATATTTACGGTGGAGCTTGGTGCTGCCGTTGCGGTAACAACAATCGCATTACTTGATGCCATGTTGAACGTTTCACTGTCTGGTGATCGTGAAAGTGTTCCGTCAGCAACTGACAGGGTGACTGTTCCGCTGGTTGGGGCAAAGTAGCCAACTGGAGGGTTGGCTGAAGACGTAACAACGACTTCTGGACCAGACCCAAGATTGTTTCCTTTCGCATAAACGAAGCCTGCAAGGACTCGCGTTGTGTTTGTTGTTACGACGCCGCTTCCGCTACCGCCGCAACCTACTAACAAAGCTGAAGTACCGACTATTGCAATTCCTAAACTAAAATTTCGTAAGTTCATGGTTTCCTCCCGGTAAAGATACCTGGTGACGTTTCAAATTATAGGCTGTTTGGAACCATTTCGTTAACCCAAAAGGCAAAAATCAGGACAATTTTTGATGGGTGATTACAAGTTAAGGATATTTGTACTTGGATGGATGCAGAAGAAAACCAAGAAATCCTCAGTCTTTGCCAAGCGAAAACCGAGGATTTCTTAATTAGTTTTACTTATTGTGGTCTTAGCGCAGGTTAATCCAACCAGACAATTTGCTGGCATTAAATCCAGAAGCAATTCCTGCCGGAACGTAGCTAACATCGATGACAGAATCGGCATCGAGAGCCAATGTTCCACCGGTCGCTGCATTTGGATCGTAGCGAACAGTGAATGAGTTGCCCCCACCTGGTGCTATGTTAATGCCACCATGTCCCGCGCTTCCACCGGCCAAAATCATGCCAGTGAATTCGGCATTAGAACCCCGAACATCAATTCCGCCTTTTAATGCATAAATCATTCCGGTTGTGGATGAAGAATTGGTTGAAAAAGTGAAAGCATCGCTGTTTTGGTTGAGCGAGAGAAGCGATGAGCGCATGATCGCCATGGCTGGGTCGGCAAAAGTAGCTGCATCTGGTTCAATCTTGTACTCTGATGAACCTGAATCCGTATATTTTCCTTCAAAAACAACCGTGCATCCATGATTGACGATTTGACCTTTGTTCGATACATTGCCTTTGATATAGACAACGTTCTTTCGAGGATCGGTACTTGATGGCCATAACTCGATCTTGCCGCCTGGTGCAACGCTTAAGTTGCCTTCAATACAGGCAGGGGACTGAATCCCAATTTTTCCATCTCCTGACCGGGGAACTATGCTAGAAGATATGACATTTGAAGGAAATGTGGTTGAACTGCTAGCGGTTGACTGGGCCAACCAGTCCGTGGCCCACGAATCAACAGTAGAATCATCGGCAAACGAAATAGAAGAATCAAGTTTGATGATGGAGTTCGCTGATGCTCCAGGGAAGTCACCTGCGGCTGGGGCTGCAGGTGATCGGTAATTAGTAGTTCCGTTTGAATTTCCCATTCCACTCGTTCCATTTGAAAGGGAATACGCCGAACCGTCCGGTACGAGCCAATAGCCTTCAATATCCAAAACATTGGTATTTGTAATTGAAGATTTTCCTCCAGGTGGATTCCACGTGATACCGTTATTAGCGATAACGTGGGCATCTGACCCACTAGGCGAGTAAGTTCTAAGTCCCTGTTTTGTCTGAAGGTCGATTCCTTCGTTTGAAACAATTGCACCAACAGGAAAGCTAAAGGTTCCAGGAGTAGTGGTTGTGGAGTATGCCGAAACTGGAGTCAAATATCGGTACATTGTTCCTTTGTAACGAGATCTCACAATGCTCGCTGCTCCGCCTTGCGCTTGGCCGGTTCCTTCAATGGTGAAGGAATACACATATTTTCGAACTTTGTATCCGCCCCAATCTTCATCGGTTTGGACTTCCCGTTGCCCGACAATTGCGGCTGACATGGTACCAATTGTATTCGTGGAACCTCCACTTGCGACGGTTACGGTGGTCGATGGAATTAAAAATGGGTATGACCCATCAACCAACATCTGGTTACGAATGGCTTCGTACATTGAGTGGACTCCGCTTTCGGCTAACGAATTTGACTGCCACTTATCAGCAGTTTTTTTAGCTACTTTGTTATGGGTAATTGAGAGGGAAACTACGCTTAGCCCCATGGTAATAAAGCCGAACGCAAAGATCATGACCGGAGCCAATGACATTCCCTTATTCCTTCTTTGGTGACACTGTTTCATAGGTTTGTTGTGTTGTTGTTAAGTGCTGGTTGTGATGTGAATACAAAATCACGAGTCTTTGTTGCGCGTCCAATTGACTTCCACTGAGGAGTTACCGTGAATTTCAAGTACAGGCTCGTGCCACCATTGAATCCGGTCGAATCTACCTTGTAAGATGGGTCAATTGGATAGATGGCATCCGCCCGAACACCGTAATTCATTGGTTTGTAGGTGGTTATCGCGTTTGCTGACAGGAGCGCTTTGCCGTCTGACAACCGATCTACTCCACCAATTAGGAATTGGACGGGGAGTTCTGGTGTCGCGGGTTGAGGCGAAGTGTAGAGATAGAAACTAGTAGTTGAGTTGTCACCCCAGTACTGCTGATCGACCGCAGTCTGAATCTTTGGATTCTTGATGTTCTTTGCAACAACGCCTTCGGAAACAAGGGCGCTTTCAACTCCGGAATTGATCATTCCTGTAAACCGCTTCATGACATAGGGACCTTCACTTGGCACTCCGGCGGCAACGATCTTGTAAATAACAACCTTAAATACATTATCAATTGGATCATTACTGGAGTCAAATGTAGGTTGACGAAGGATAATGACTTGATTGTCTGCGGCAGTATGAATGGCAGTTGAGTTAACCGGATATTGGCAAAGCATCGTGTCTGAGTTGTTAACATCCTTGACAAGCTTCTCGAAAGCGGTCTTGCTCTTATTGATGACAACGGCGATATCAGTCGTTTTTTCGATTGAATTGCTGGATATCACGCTGACATTTCCCAAGATGATGGAAAAGAGCATGGTCAAGGCAATCACAACCATGACTTCAACAATTGAAGTTCCACGCTTTCTTCTCATTTCCACTTGGTTCCACTTCCAGGCATAAATCCAGTTGGGGTTGGCGGAACATAGACCGATGCCGTGGTTCCCGTTGTAGACCCAGTTGTAGATCCATCTGTTGATCCAGTGGTAGATCCAGCTGTGGATCCTGTGGATGAGCTACCAGTTGTCCCATCGGTTGAACTGGATGTGGATCCTGTTGTAGTGCTAGAAGTTGTCGTACCTCCAGTTGTTGTAGTCGGTGGTGGAGGTGGCGGAGGCGGAGTGTAAAAGAATTCGTCGGATGTATGAGGGGTCAAACCGTTGTACGAGTTGTACGTCATATTCGTGGTTGACGAAATGGTCTTCATTGCGGAAACCGACGTGAATGGAGAGTTAAGGTCCCCCGCCGTTGCGTTTCGCCACTTAACGGTAACTTCAATTTGCTGAAGATTTGAAGATCCCGGGACTGCTTTAATGCTGTATGTGGCACTGAGATTTGCGCCTGGCATCTGAGATCGCAGATCGGCAGGAATTGTTATTGGCTGATCTGAGATCAAGGTTCTATTTGATTGTGAAACCGAAGTAAGTTGGTCAATTTGACTACGAGCGATTGAGAGGGCAGTTGCTCGAGCTTCGGACTGCTTGCCAAGTTTTGCAGAATAGATGCACAGTCCAAGAATGGAAAGCGTACTCATGGTCAATATGCTTAGGCTCACCACGACTTCAAGCATCGTGAAACCACGACGCCTTTTGCAATATTCTTTGCATCTAAATTTCATCTATATACTTCCCTCGGCAATGTGATTCCGCAAACTTGCTAGTTTTTGGACGGTTATTATTGCTGGCTTTGTGGACAGCTGGTTTCAACAAAATAGGAAGGTAACATGCCTCAAGTGCTCCAGTGGTTGGAGTGGGATTAGACGATGAATTTTGCAAAGCTTTCCTTCTTTCTGTTTTCTTCCCTCTATTGGCCAATGAGTACTTTTGCTCAAGTTCCAAGTGACTTATCGCAGATACAGAATTACAAGGCGTTTAAGGTCTCCAGTGCAGATCCAAGTGGAAAAAATGGAGATGCCCGAGGAATTGCTCCCGGCCAAACACTGACCGTTGCTGATATCAAAGGGCCCGGTGAGTTCACTCACCTCTGGATGACCATCGCGGCGCAATCAAAAGATCACCTTCGAGAATTGGTCATACGAATGACATGGGATGATGCCGCCACGCCAGCGGTAGAATGCCCAATTGGAGACTTTTTTGCCCAAGGTCCCGGATCTGCGGTCCCCGATCCTTACGTCGAATTTCATAGTGCTCCAGTTTCAGTTGGTGGCCAAATGGCGCTGAATTGCTATTGGCCCATGCCATTCAAACGACATGCGGTGATCACGGTTACTAACGAAGGAGATCAGCCAGTAGGAGCCTACTATTACAACTTTGACTACCGGGTCTATGACAAGCCGAAGCGTGACGTTTTGTACTTCCATACTCAATACAGGAACTACTTCCCGGCCCCAAAGGGTATTCCCTTGACCGTCACAGAAGTGAAAGGAAGAGGGCACTTTGTTGGAACCGTGTTTTCTGTCCTCGCAAACAGCGACGGATGGTGGGGAGAAGGCGATGATAATTTCTATGTCGATGGCGAAGTTAAGCCATCATCCTCAGGAACCGGCACCGAAGATTACTTCTGTGGAGCTTGGGATTTCGGACACGTTTTCCAGACTCCTTACTTTGGTGTGACGTTCTACGATAATCCTCTTAAGGGTGGCGAAAAGCGGTCAATTTACAATACGGTGTACCGATGGCACATCCTTGATGCAGTTCCTTTTACCAAGAGCTTGCTGTTCACGATGGAGCACGGTCGAGGGGGATGGGATGAAGACCGCAAACCTTTACGAAACCACTATACGACGCTTGGTTTGTACTACGTTGACCATGCGCAAAGGGATGGGGACGCAATTAATCCTTATTCTAAAAGGATCCCGTTGTTGCTTCCGCTTTACAAATAGCTACTCAAGCCAAATTGGGAAACCGGTTTGGCGTCCCAACTAAAACTAGTTACTTCGGTTCGTTGTTAACCACGTTTGAATCGTTGGTCGCATTGTTATTCGAGTTGTCCTTTATTGGAGGATCCTTAACCGGTGGTACTGGCGGAACCTCGTTTCGGATGTCGATTTTCGTATCGCCTTGGGTTGCAGGCGGAGGATTGACAATGATTGGCCGATTATCGGGGGCAGGCTGCTGCTGTCCTTCGCGAATGATGGTTGTTGAATTTGATTGCGGTACCGAAGATGCCCACGGTTGCCACATCACCATGGCTATCACTGCGATGGCAATAATTGCAAGTACCAACACGATCAGCGCGGTCGAACTTGACGACTCGACGACTTCAACGTCGTCTACTTTGACATAATGGTCACTCATTTTTTTGATCCTAAATGATTGGAGGTGAAAACGACTGTTTTCCTGCCCAATGTCACCACTTACTCCGCCAGTGGATCAAATATACTTAATGTCTGTATGAGTTTCGTACAGGTTTATCCGCCCAGACGCTGATTGGTTCTCCAATCTAAATCCTTTTCAAATCCCATTTCCTTAACTCTCGGACGTCTCTCGCGTAAGCGAACCGATTCAATCCCAAGGTAGAAGCCTTGGGATGCCGGATTCTTACCTACGCATTCTAATCTAAGGATGTAGTCCCCAGGGGTCGGCCAGAAGTCGAGCAAATGAATCTCCTTCTCGCCGGTGGTAGCTGAATATAGGTCTACGGGACCGCCAATCTTGGTTCCATTGAGATAAGGCTGATACTTGCCAAAATCGTACGAGATACAACAATTGAGGAGTAACCGAAGCGGTTCTTTCTCTTTGACTGAAATTGGAATCTCGATGAAAGCGCCCTTATCGCTTGCAGGTTGATAAAGCAATTGAGGATGATTGAAGAATTCTAGGGTTTGGGGTGAAACTGTTCCTTCTCCGTGCTTAACTCCATCGTTTCCAGCAGCATAGGCGGTAACCCGCTCTAGGCTTGGCAAAGTTCGAGCCTTTGCGTCTGGCGCTCGAGCAGTGAATGTTGATTCCCCCGTTTGGTACCAAAAGGCAACACTCGAGAAGTCATCTTCACGTTCGTTCCAGCTATTTGATTTGTGCTCGGGATTTTCATCCGGGGAAATCCAACCCATGTGTTCGATCGTGACTTTGATTCCTTTTTGAAATACGATTGGGTCGTTGATGTGCCATCGGTAGGCGCTGGTGTGCCCGCCAACGATTCCCCATTGATCAAAATACGACGTGCCAAAGTACGGTGTTGAGTTTTTCTTAAGCCCCCAAGCAGCATTGAAATAGTCTTCTGTTCCGGTTCCCCAAATGGAGGCTTCCTTTTCTCCATCGATGTAAATCTTTTCGTCACCTTCGCCAAACCAACTCGGACTCCTGGTTCGAACCGAAAGGACGGTACCAACGTAGTGACCTTTTCCGGTGGTTTCTAAGATGGTGTAGTCTTTGCCGTGTTCGGCAGGATATTCCTGACGGTATTGAGCGTGAAAGTAAGGAATGTCTTTAGGCAGGCTCGTTTTTTGAATCCAATCGATATTGTAGTAAAGAAGATTGAGGTTCTTTGAACTTTGGTTGAGGATTTCAATCCGGCAAGACTTTTTGAACGGCATTTGCCAAAAGCAATTGTATGCATCGCCATCATCGACCACAACGGGCAAACTTACGACTTCAGATCGTTTTCCAAATGCATTGGCAAAGAAGTCTCCAACTGGAGCCTCGACTTGCGGCTTTTTTGCTCCATCGAAATAGATTCGAAGGAGCATTTCCTGGTGGTTTGCCGATCCTTGAGGAGCCCATTGCTGAGCTTCTGGTCCAAGGAAGGTGAGCCACATGTGCGTGATAATTCCCGGACCTTTTGCATCCATGAGGACGTGAGTTTGCCCGGCAGATACGCGAAAATTGTCGGAGTTGCTACGCTCAGTGTTGTCGGAGAGAGGTGGTGCGGTT
>JAYUOQ010000406.1:0-3134 GCA_043760685.1 Armatimonadota bacterium
GTTGCTTTTTAATCGCCGAGCCATCGAGGGTCATTTTCCCCGACCATTTTCCCACTAAGTCGGATGAAAGGCATTGGGCTGAGATTGCAATTGTCAACCCTAACCAAAACGGTTTGCAAATGATTCCTTTCATGTGATACTCGTAGTAAGGACTAGGATATCCGAAGAATGTTTCAAGCTAGCGGACCAGATTGGGAAGGAATTGAGAAAAACCGCCTCATGCCGCCGGGAAGGCCAGTTTTGCACCAGACCTGGCATGACCTGATTTTTCTCCATGCTAAGGTTCCGGTTGAAATCCTTCAGTCGCTTGTTCCCAAAGGATTAACGGTCGAAGAGTTTGACAATGCTGGATGGCTCGGATTTGTGCCCTTTCGAATGTCCAATATTACAAGGCCTGGATTCCCAGTTCTTCCTTGGCTAGGCTCGTTTCACGAAACAAACGTTAGAACCTATGTGAATCACCCGAAATTTGGACCGGGGGTTTGGTTCTTCTCCCTTGATGCGGCAAGGTTCTTGGCTTGTTGGTACGCTCGTCAATTCTTCAAACTCCCCTACTTTCATGCGGGATTAAGGAGCCGAATTGAAGAAGACACTTGGCATTACGAAGGTCTGAGAAATTCAAAGCAATTGATGCCAAAGGTTGACTGTAAGTTCGCTGACCTGAGTGAGTACTCAGTATCCGTTCAGAGAGAAGGCGATTGGCACAGGGCGGAACCAGGCACATTTGAATACTGGCTCGTTGAGCGATATCGGCTCTATTCGAAGGGCTCGGGAAATCGCTTGTTAACAGCGAGAGTCTTTCATGAGCCATATGAGATCGCCTATGCAAAATCAACTCATCTTCAAATTGATGGATTAGAGGGGCAATTCGGAGCCTTAGATTTTTCCGAAGTTTTGATGGCAAAAACGCTTAATGTCCGGTGCTTTTCGCCGGAGCTGGTTTCTTAGGAGCGAGAGGCTCCATCTTCTTGAAAACCAATTTTGCGGGCGGAAGTCCAGGCTTGCTATTGATGGTGATCAATAGCTTTTTTCCGTCGGGACTGAGAGTGCCACTAAGGGTTTGGGACCGCTTATTGCCGTTCTCTTCCGAAAAAGTAATGGTGACTAGGTTGCCAGTATTGGTCCAGAATCCCTTTCCAGTACGGCGCTTGATGTCTTCCCCAACAACTACACTCTCAAAAGACTTGTCGACTTTGAAGTCGAAGCTGTAGTTGAGCGTTTTGAGGAACGCCTTGCTAATTTGAAGCTTGAGAAGATTATCTCCGTCCATGCCCTGCGCAACGTTACTTGGTCCAAGCGTGGCGACTCCTTGCCACTGACCGACAAGGTCAGCGGAGGCAATTCCAGCGATTGCGAAAGCAAGTAAATTTGCGAGTATGCGCACGATTCAATACTATTATGGTCGGATTCGTCAAAATGAGAAGTGTGAATCGCTGGTTCTTAGTCATTTTTGCCACAGTCTTGGTTGGCTGCGGAAGTAATTCAAGTACAGGTGGCTTTTCCGGAAGAAAAGGTACGGGCTCTAGTAACATCCTCAAATATTGTATTGGCGCAAACCCGTCAACGCTGGATCCTGCCAAAGTTCAGGACGTTGACACAATGGACATCATCAACAATGTCTATGAGCCATTGGTTAACTATGATGAGCAAAATAAGATTGTTGGCGTGCTAGCGGCAGAATGGAAAGTTTCGCCCAGCGGAACGGTCTATACGTTCAAATTGAAGCCAGCCAAATTCCATGACGGTTCACCGGTCACTGCTATCGACGTTAAATCTTCTTGGGAAAGGGCCCTCAACAAAGTCGTCAGTTCTCCGATCGCAGACACTTACTTGGGCGATATTGTCGGAGCAAAGGATTTGGTGAAGGGAGTTGGCAAAGAACTGACCGGGGTTAAGGTCATTGATGATTCAACTGTGGAAGTAACCATTGAAACGCCAATTCCTTATTTCCTTGGCAAGCTCACTTATCCTTGCTGTGATATTGTCCCGGCCAAGTTAGGAATGAAAGAAATTTCTTTGGTCGCGGACGCAATTGGCACCGGCCCATTTTCAATTGGAGATATCAAGCCGGAGCAGGTTGTTAATTTAAAACGATTTGATGGATACCATGGTGAAAAGGCCGTCATCGAAGGCATTCAAAGAAAAATTGTCAAGGACCCTTCAACGCGCCTCACAATGTATCGAAACGGAGAGACCGATCTTTGCACCATCGAAAAGCAAGATTGGAAGGCGATTAATGACGATCCCAAGTTCAAGCCCCAACTAAAAATCATTCCACGTCCCGCAGTTTTCTATCTGTTGTTGGGCGGCAAGGCTTACGCCCCATTTAAGGATCGACACGTGAGACGTGCGGTCATGATGGCGATTAACCGACAGCGAATAGCTACGGAAATCCTGAAAGGTGTTCCCATCGCCAATAGGTGGCTGCCGGATGGAATCATTGCGGGCAAACCTGCCACTGGCGTCTTAGATTTTAATGTTGAGGAGGCGAAGAAGGAGCTTGCGTTGTCGCCTTACAAGAATGGAGCAGGTCTGCCCGAACTTGAACTAACGATTAGGGCCGATAACACTGACGCTAAGTTCATTGCCGAACAGGTCACAGTCGACCTGAAGAACAATTTGGGAATGACGGTGAAGCCAAAAATGCTAGAAATGGCAGCCATGCTCAAAGCCCGAAATCAGGGTGAGTTGGGCTGCGTCTTTCTCTCTTGGTACGGAGATTACATTGACGCCCAGAACTTTCTGAGTATGTTGTTGACAACCGGAGCACCAGCAAACTACGACAAATGGAGCAATGCTGAATTTGACAAAATTTGTGCAGCCGCCGACCTTGAAAAAGACCCCGCGAAACGAGAAACCATGTATCTTCAAGCCGAAAGTTTGATGCTTCAAGAAGTTCCACGGGTTCCCTTGTACCACGGAGTGGATGGAGTCTTGGTCAATCCTCGGGTTTCTGGAATTCGTTATAGCTTGATCGGTTCCTTGCCTCATAATAAGGTCGCGATAAAATGAAGCTACTTGCCATCTATCCCGGCACCTTTGACCCGCCGACTTTCGGTCACGCTGACTTGATCGAACGGGCACGGGACCTCTTCGATCACGTTATTGTTGCCGTAGGCACTAACTCATCGAAG
>JAYUOQ010000407.1:0-3133 GCA_043760685.1 Armatimonadota bacterium
CGAAATATCTATTCTATTTAACTTGCGACGCTAATCTCAAATACCAATCTACAATTTATGAAGTAGCAAATAGAAAATGCCGACTGGTTTGCGTGGTGCCAGGTCGGGCGCTTGGAGTAACCGATTCAATGGTTGTTTCCGCAGTCACCGGTTCAGAATTGAGATTCACAAATGTCTTTGGCGCAAAAACACTGAATCAAAGCCTAGTAAAGGCTCTTAATTCAGTTTATGCTTCTCGCTCGAATAACTGGATATCCAACCCTAATCGAGACTACAGCCCAAATAATATGCCACTAATAAACTTTACTTCAGACGACAACGTAAGTTACAGTCCAAACGGAAAATATTGGTTTGACGGTAAATTTAACGTTTTTGTTTCTGAAGGAGAATCGCGATATTTCGGTGGCGATGTAGTACTTTCTGCAAAGGGGATCGAGTGGCAATGGAAGTACCATAATGAGAACCTTGCTGGAATGTATTTTGTTAGTGACCACGTCGTTCGGTTTTTTCGAAATGATAACTTTGTAATGGGTAATAAGCACTTAAGATGGCACGAGCCTGGTGTCTATGAGGTGAATTTGCAATCAAAAACATATAAGAAATTAAGTACTTATCCAATTTCAATCGAGACTTTGACATCAAAGAATCACTACTTAGTGCCCGAATAAACTGGCTTTTGCGAACCATGTGAACGGTCAGTTTAGGATTTCGTCAGCTAGGAACCATACGGTCATTTCGGTAACGCAAGGGGACCCAGCGGTAGACATCGCCGAGCCACTGGTGTGGGCAGAGTTATCTTGTTGTAGCATCTGTTTACGACCTCCCAAAGGTTCGCCAAAAGTGCTCCTATCCGCCGAAGTGCCTTGCACAGGATGGCAAGCCACGCTGTGTGCGGGACAATATCTCCGAGTTCCAAGGACTAGTTGTGCCTGCTTACCCGACATCCTGCGACCAGCCCACCGACCGCTCCTGTCTGCAATAGTGTCTGACGAAGAAGGATTAACGAAGATGGAAACGAGCCATGAGGGAAGGAAGGCATAGCTGAGAATTGACGGTGTAACATCGCCAACTACAATGGGGCTTTTACTCTGTCAATTACTGTGGCCCTTGCCTTGAATCTTCGTATATTTTGCTCAGGAGCTAGTTTGAATTGAACAATACTAGAAGAAAAGCGTATAATAACGTATACTTTCAACATTATTGATCTCTGCGCTCTTCACCCGAACCTCAACATCTATTCTCATGTGACCAAAAGCTGACAGCTTCGTCATTCAAAGACTACAAAATGAAAATTTTAATAGTTTTGATTCATCTACCTCGCCCTCGACAAATTAACCCACTTTTTTTCTTACCCCCGTTCAGGAACCTAAACCAATCCAAATGACGCTTAAAACGATTACAAAACTGAGCCATTCACGTCTATTCTTGCTTGAAGCTAGAGGCTTGCAGCTAGTAGCTCAACTTCCATGGAGCTACATTTTTTTCACATTCCCGCGTTTAGGTTCAATTTGTTACCAAATGACTAACTCGAGCACTCCTGCGACTAAAGTCTCCTTCAACGAATGGAGGCGTGTCGCGTGAGGGCTTTGCCACGTGACGAGGTGAATGATTGTTACTTTCTCACATTCTTTCAATCTGCTTGCCATCGCCCCCATTTTAAGCCACGTGCCCTGATCTTCGAGCCCTGCCCATTGGAGCTACATTTTTTAACCATTCCAGAATTTAGGTTCAATTCTTTACATGCAATCCAATAGCACAACTAACTTTCAACCAAAATCCATGATCAATAATTTCCCATTCACAGCCCTGAAAGGGCGTCAATATGTCAGCCCAGGTCGGAGCTTCGCGTTGCGAAGCGAAGGCCTGGGTAGAAATCCGTTATTGACAAAGTCCACGGTCGCTCCCAAAGAACTCCAAACACCAAGCAGCAAGGTGAGCGACCCCGCCAAAGGCGCCATCCCGACTCCCAACTTTTCCTATCCCTCGCCCTTCCCCAATCCATGGAGCTACATTTTTTAACCATTCCAGAATTTAGGCTCAATTCTTTACATAACCGCAAAATATGACCAACAATTCCAGCCCTCCGCCCTGAGCAAAGCGACGCCCTTTTGCCCTTCCCCAGGGCCTTCGGTCCAAACAAGTACTTTGAAAACTAAAAATTGCTCCGGGATTTCGAAACTCACTCGATTAGCAAACTAATTCTTCATCGGCTTGCCAAATTCCAGCATGTGTGAGATTCTTGCCCTAGTCTCCGGGCGTTGGCACAGAAGTAAGAAGCGCTCACGTTCAAGTCGCTCCGCATCTTCAATCGAAGTACTCTTCGCAAAGATAAATCGAAGCTGACTACTGAGGAATTCATCATACGCGGTCAACGTGCCATCTTTGAGCTTGCTTGTCGTGGCTTCTTCGATAAGACCATTAACGTGCGGAGCAAGGGATCGAAACTCAGCGTCTGGCCTTGGCAAGGCACTCATAGCCGCCTGTTTAGCCTGCGTGATCAACATGTCCGGGTGGAAGCAGATTTCGTCTCCGTCAGTTAAGTAACCGTGGACCCTGGCCTCAACTGCATTACTTGCCATAAATCCTTCCGTCAAGTTCACAATTGCTTCTTTGGCCATTTGTGGTGACTGCTGAGTTCGCATTCTCATCATGGTTACCCCTCGACCACCAGGCAATAGCCCAACTTTCGATTCAGGAAGTCCGATGTTGGCGTCAACCACGGCAACGACTTTTCGACAGTTCATCGCGAGCTCGAGCCCACCACCCAGCGCGTAACCGTGGATCGCGGCGACAACCGGCGCTTTCCCAAGCTTCGTCCCCAATGACTGCAACCGAGCAAGTGAGTTTTCGATTGCCGCCCAATCACTTCGATCAATGGCTTCAAGAAAAAAGGTCAAGTCAAATCCAACCGAGAAAGCCCGACTCGAGTTTGCCAAAACAAATGGTCCAGATCGTCCGAGATCAAGAAACTCATGAAGATCTTCGACGGCTTGAGGAGTGACGACCCCCATCTTGGTGTTCAGTTCAAATGAAGTGACCCCATCGCCAAGATCACGGAAAGTCAGAGAGCCCTTTTCGTCAACAACGCGATAATCCGACAGAGTCCGATACTCTGGTTGACTTGGTATGGCTT
>JAYUOQ010000408.1:0-3127 GCA_043760685.1 Armatimonadota bacterium
CTATGTTCACCTGCAAATTAGTTCTATTGATCGAGGTCAAAGGAGCACCTTCGTTCACCTTATCTTAATTTGCCGAATTGAATATGGCAATAACGTGAAAAGCCAAAATTCAAACTATGCCTATACGCCAGTTCCAGGATCAGTTTCCGTCGGCGGAGCACTTGGAGCAGGTGCAGGCGGAGCAGCCGGTTTTGGCGGAGCTTTCGGTCCATAGGAAATGATCGTCCCGCCACCATTATAGAAACTGTCTTTTAGCGTTTCAGTGCCGACTTTTACACCATTTTTGTAGACCGTTCGAAACGTCTGGACGTATCGATTATCGCCGTTATGCTGAACTTTGGTCGTTCCGGGCGCTAGCCTTGGATCAAACTCTCGTCGAGTGCTTGCGCCTGATGATCGAACTCTTCCTTGAAAGATTTTGACTTCTAGACCTTCTTCCTTTTTGCCGAGGATTCTGAAAGTCAAC
This sequence comes from Armatimonadota bacterium, assembly GCA_043760685.1. Lineage (GTDB taxonomy): Bacteria > Armatimonadota > Fimbriimonadia > Fimbriimonadales > Fimbriimonadaceae > Fimbriimonas. The sequence continues at coordinate 467 of JAYUOQ010000408.1, forward strand.
TTTCCTGGCTGGTACTGGCTAGCTACGACAATCGGAGTCGTCGTAGAGTTTTCGATCACCAGATTCTGAGCACCATAATTGACGGTGGCATCTCGTCCGAGCGGGACATAGGGCACCGGCATTGAGTGGTTCGTTCGCTCTAAGACCTTGAGGTTGGCAAACAATGTCGCGTTATAGAGGGTAGTACTGACTTGACAGATTCCGCCACCAATTCCGGTGTCGTGCTTTCCGTTGATATAAACGCCCGCTACTTTATAGCCTCCCTTGAGGGTTCGCTCTCCTACCGTTTCGTTGAAACCCATCTTTTCACCCGGCATGATCACGATTCCATTCAACTTTCCACTGGCTAGTTTGATGTTGTTAGATCGGGGTCGGTTATCGGCAGAGAAATTTGTTGAAAATTCGGAGACCACATCGGTGATCTGGTTCAGAACTTCGTCGGTGATTCGCTTTGGCTCTTCTTTGATTGGGATTGTCACGATTTGGTCATCGAGAATCCCTTTCAGGACCGCTTCTGATAGCGTGGCTTCGTCCAAAGCGAATCGAGGCTTTTCTGGCTCTCGAACGATTTTGCCGGAAATGAATTTTACGCGAGCAGGCCCTGGGTCACCGTATGACTCTTTGACCGAAGCGTTAAGGCTCTTGATGTCAAACAGTACAGGTTTGGTTTTTAGGAGAAACTTCGTGACTTCCGGTTTGGCGAGGACTTGACCAACCAGACCTTCTAGCGGAACTTGAGCAATTGTTGCCACATCATCGATGGAGACTCCAAGTTCTCCGGGAGTAAAGGTTTTCTTCAGGGACTTGTCTTTGATGGTTAGCGTCAGCTTCTCAAGCTTTGCGGTTTCCCACCAAAGTCTTAGCTTCTTTTGAGCTTCTAGGGTGGTTAGTCCGCCAACCTCGACAACGCCGACTTGGCTTCCTTTTACGAGCTTTGCCTCGGTACCTTGGACGACAGCTGCCATGACGATCGATACAATCGCCAAACTTCCAACCAGCACGATTCCGCCGCGCTTCATAAACACTTTCATTTCAACTGATTACTCAGTTTCTAATTATGACGCTATTTGAACCTAATATGACTCAATTTTCTTTGTTAGAAGTGACCATAATATAGACATGAAGAAGCTCGTTTGGTTAAATGGTGTTATTTCTCCTCTTGAAACAGCAACTGCATCTGTTTCAGACCATTGCTATCTGTACGGAGATGGCCTATTTGAAGGCATCCGAATCTACGGAAGCAAGGTCTTTAAACTCGACGAGCACTTGGACCGTTTGTATCACGGAATCAAGTATCTCAATTACTTTATGACCATTTCTCAGCCAGAGTTGAAGCAGATTATTCTTGACGTGTGTCGCCAGTCTGGGGCGGAGAATGGATATATTCGCCTCAACGTCACTCGTGGAACTGGGCTCGGGCTTGATCCAAGCAAAATTGATACGAATCCAAACGTGATGGTAATGGTCAATACTCTGGCGCTTTATTCGCCCGAGAGCTACGAAACTGGCCTCGATGTCGTTACGACGAGCTTTAAAACAATTCCGGCCGATGCTCTTGATCCCCGATTGAAGTGCATCGGAAAGTATGCGGCCAATATCCTTGCCAAGCAGGAGGCCAATAGTCGTGGAGCTGGCGAAGGCCTTATGCTGAATCATCAGGGCTATGTTGCCGAGTGCACGGGAGACAATATTTTCTTGGTAAAAGGCAGGCATGTTCGGACACCAGATCCATCCTGTGGACTTCTTTGTGGCGTGACTAGGGACACAGTTTTGATGCTTGCTCAGCAAGCTGGATATACGGTTGAAGAGTGTTTGCTGACTCCATTCGATTTGTATTCAGCCGACGAAGCATTTTTGACGGGAACCGCTGCGGAAGTTATTCCAATGGTTACGATTGACTCGCGACCGATTGGCAACGGTAAGCCTGGTCCGGTTACCAATGACCTGATTGCCCGATTTAGACAACATACTAGTGAAGGAACCCCTTTTAACTAGTTTGGAATGTCCTGATTGCCTTCGGGAGAAGTCGCGCAAGATTTCTTTTGAAGGCAAGACTTACCAGGTTTGTGGGAGTTGTCCGAACGCAATTAACCTCAAAAGGAAGCTTTTCACGCCAGAACCCGTGAACAAAGTGGGCATTTGTCCCGTCTGTAAAACAACAATTGAGCATATTGAGTCAACTTCTTTGGTCGGTTGCCCTACTTGTTACGAAGTTTTTGACGAAAATATAAAAGGGCTATTGAGTCACAATTAGGTAATCGCATGAAAGTTTATTCAGGGATCGTTGCATTTGGACTGTTAGGTGGATGTATTTTGGGATGCGGAGGCAGCTCGGCAGGAAAGCTTCCCGATCCAAACTATCGGTTTGTCAACTTGTGTACTGACGCTAATTTGGACATGCTAGTTGATGACGATATTGAGTTCACTAACATCGCTTTTCTCGATGCTACAACGATTTTCAAGTCAAAGGAGTCGAAACTGAGGGAGTATGCGATCCAAGAAAATGGGAGTACGGTCATCATTGACTCTCAATCGCAAACGATGTCGGAAAACACCGATAACCTCGTCATTGCCTTTGGCCTCAACAACTTTAGCACTGAAAACGAAAAGCGACTTCGATTCCTGTTTCAGCCGGTTAATCGCACCATTCCTAACGGATCG
>JAYUOQ010000409.1:0-3104 GCA_043760685.1 Armatimonadota bacterium
CCGTCCGAACTGTTCGCACAGCATCGCCATGCAGAACACCCGTTGCGAGATCAGAAATGATCATTCTTTTGATTACATCTTATGGATCGCGTGACCCAAAGCATCTTCGATCGCTTCGATGACTGCTTCAGCCATGGTTGGGTGAGCGTGCATCACCGTTTCCATCGAATCCAAGGTCGCTTCGTGAACCAAAGCGGTGACTGCTTCGGCCAAGAGATCCGAAACGTGCCCGCCAATCATGTGAATACCCAGGATTTCGCCGTACTTTTTCTCGGCAACAACTTTTACAAATCCTTCGGTCTCGTTTATTGCCATTGCTTTGGCAAAGATTCCGAACTTGGATCGACCAATGACAACGTCATAGCCCTTCGATTTCGCTTCTGACTCGGTAAGACCAACGCTGGCAACTTCTGGTGCAGTGTAAACCACGTTGGGAACCAAACCGTAGTTAAGCGTCTTTGGTGACTCTGGCTTGAGGATATTGTTGACCGCAGTAAGACCTTCTTGCTGGGCAACGTGAGCAAGTTGAATTCGTCCCGTGACGTCACCAATTGCCCAAATGTTTGGCACGTGAGTCTTGAGCGTGTCGTCGACAATTTCGACTCCGCGTCGATGAAGTTTAACGCCGACGCCTTCGAGGTTCATGTCGTCGGTATTTGCCTTTCGACCAACGCCTAACAACACAACTTGAACGTCCAGCACTTCGGTATCAGTGCCTTTCTTAATCGTGACTTTCCAACCAGTTTTGGTTTTCTCAACCTTATCAATCGTCGCTCCAGTCTTCACCGAAACGCCTTGCTTCGTCAGTTGCTTTCCAAGCTCCGCGCCAAGCTCTTCGTCCATAACGTTGATCAGGTTCGGCATCATTTCGACTAAGGTTACCTTCGTTCCGAGACCGTTAAATACGTAGGAGAATTCGCAACCGACAGCGCCACCACCAAGCACGACCATGCTGTCCGGGACAAATGGAGCGGAAACCGCATCGTCTGATGTCCAAATGTTTTCTTCTCGACCACCAACCAAGCCAGGAACCGGCAGGTGAATAACCGACGAACCCATCGCAAGGATAAAGTTCTTGCCTCGGTACTTCGATTCCTTTCCATCTTTGTCGGTAACCGATAAGGTGTTTGCGTCAACAAACTTGGCAAATCCTTCGACGTAGGTAACGCCCTTCTTTTTGAAAAGCATTCCAATTCCGCCGCGCTCGGTAGAAACGATCTTGTCTTTTCGCTTCATCATCGCTTCGAAGTCCATTTCTGGAGATTCGACGGCTTTCATTCCAAAGCTCGCTGCCTTCTTGGTTTTATGCAGCATCTCAACGCTGGCGATCATCGCCTTCGAAGGAACGCAACCTACATTAAGGCAAGTTCCGCCAAGAAGACCCTTTTCAACGCACATAACTTTTGCTCCCATTTGGGCTGCGCGGATCGCGGCGTAGTACCCGCCGGGACCTGAGCCAATCACAATAATGTCTGCGTCGAATTGTTCGTTTGCCATAGTCTGAGTTTTCTCCTGCTCTGCTGGTATGCCCGAAATCGCGTTAATAATCGAGGACGCTGGCATCGGCGTTGCTGTCGCCGGCCCGTTTGTCAGCTCGCTTGCTGAATTTTGCGATAATTCGTGATTCTGGTCACTCATTGAGCACCGAGAGGATGAAATCAAAGTTTACCAGGTTCAAGGAACTCAGTAATTGGAAAAAAAGGTGTCAATTTATGATGTGATTGAACCATATATCAAGTTAAAATGGTTTCGCACTGAGTTCCAATGTTCAAGAAGCAATACCGTCACATTACTGCCTGCTTGCTGTTTTTGCTTGCATCAAGTTTTTCGATCGCCGAAACGACTCTCAGGCTTAGCGTTTGGGATGGCGACAAGGCTCTTGAAACGATTCGAGCTGTCTGCAAGCAATTCGAATCCGAAAACCCGGGTTACAAAGTAAAGATTGAAAACTACGAATACAATCTTTACCACCAAAAAATGATCATCACTTACGCCGCGGGTGTTGCACCCGACGTCGTCATGATGGACACAACCCACTATCAGTTTCTGGCTTCTCGTGGCGCCCTTCTTCCGCTCAACAAGTTTTTTACTTCTTCTCCTGGTTTCGATATCAATGAGTTCTACAAGCCAATTGTAGATTCCTATACTTTTCGAGACAACATATATATTCTTCCAAGAGACATCGCTCCCATTGGACTCATCTACTACAACAAGAAGATGTTTAAGGATGCCGGGCTCCCCATGCCTGACGGCACCTGGACTTGGGATTTCAAGGAACGTCCAGAGCTGAAGGAAAAGGACTTCCAATGGGTGTGTAAGCACTTTGTCAAGCAAGATAAGGACGGAAAATACATTCAGTGGGGTTATGCCCCTGGTTGGCCACAGATGCAGGCTGATATGTATGCCTTACAGTTGGGTGCCCCGGTTTACGATAACTATGCTGAACCCACGAAAGTACAGGCAAACGCCCCAAACCGAGTAAAGGCATTTCAGTTTGCGTCTGATTTTGCCAACAAACTTCACCTAGCGCCATCAAACGCAGAATCATCGGGCGCGTTGATGATGACGACCCAACAAATGTTCGTCCAGCAGAAAATCGCGATGTATCAAAACGGAATTTGGGAAGTTCCGAACATGCGAAAGATGCTCAAGCCAGGTTCCCAAGAGTGGTTTGATTGGGACATTTGTTTAGCACCTGCATACGCCGGAGCAGACGGTAATCCGGTTCGGAAATTTACCACTGGCGGTTCTGGATACGCGGTTATTTCAACGACAAAGAATCCGGAGATTGCTTGGAAGCTCACGAAGTTCTTAAGCGGCCCTCCCGGAATGATCGCCATGGCAAAGGCAGGAATTGCTCAACCGGCAATCCGCAAGTTAGCTTTGCAACCAGGAATTTGGTTGCCCGGGCCAGAAACGCCACTCGAAGAGCAATTTCCAAAAAATAGAATTGCGACGGACGAAGCGGTGCCGTTTGTAGTCTTTGATCCATCCAGTCAATTCGGAATTTCGGTTGGCGATCGAGTGAACAAAGGACTCGAAATCCTTTGGAACGGTCAAGGTAAGGCAGAGAAGATTTTAACTGAGAACCAAAAAGTTGCTCA
>JAYUOQ010000410.1:0-3095 GCA_043760685.1 Armatimonadota bacterium
CAATGGTCTTGAATTCCGGCTCGCTGAGGATGACCGACATTGTAAAGTCTCAAGACGCACCGCTTTATGGAGTGGTTGACTTTATTCCCAATTGGAACATTTTTACGCCAATGGGATTCATTTCAGCAATTGTCTTCGGAATATGTATGATTGCCGAAACAAATCGCCCTCCTTTCGATCTGCCGGAAGCAGAAAACGAACTTGTGGCGGGATATCACACCGAGTACAGCACCAAGCGATGGGGGCTGTTCATGATGGCGGAGTACATGGCAATGTTCACGTTCAGCATGATCTTTGCTACTGTATTTTTGGGTGGCTACCATTTCCCACTTCGTTTTGAGTTTTTAGCTCGATTTGAGAACATGTATCTGGTCGGGGTGCTTGTCATGCTCACTAAGGGTGCCGTCGGACTGACCATCTATATTTGGATCCGCGCTTCCTTCCCTAGACTTCGCTATGACCAGCTGATGAATCTTGGTTGGAAATTCCTGCTTCCTTTGGCTGTCGTCAACTTAATAATCACGGCTACCTGGATTTTTGCTTCAAGAGTTTATGGCTCAATGGCAGGTTGGATGACCGGATTTGTCTGTTATGGAATTCTGTTCGTTGTTTGGGCTGCGATTCGAAACCAGAACAAGAAGACTCAGCCTCAATTCCAATCAAGAAGTGTGAATATGGTTAATTCACCACGCAGAATCGCTGAAGTTGTTCCAAGCAAAGAGGTGGCTCCTTGAAACTGACCCCCGAACTCATAATATTCGCAATGATTGCGGGACCAGCCGCATTGGCAGCGGTCGGCGTCGTCGCATTTGGCAGCGCAATACGAAGTGCGCTATGTTTGGTATTCAACTTTTTCTTGCTCGCCTTTCTGTACTTCAGTTTGAATATGGAAATGCTTGGAATTTCGCAAATCGTGGTCTACAGCGGTGCGATCATGGTTCTGTTTGTTTTCGTAATCATGCTTCTGAATCCAAAGTTAATTGAAGAGAAGAAGGATTGGAAGCGACCAGTTGGTCTTGTTCTAGGATTTGCCTTGTTTGGTGTGCTTGCGAGCCAAGTCTTGCCATTGCTCGGTTTGGAAGGTCCAAGGGCACTTGTTCACAATGCCGGGGATCCAAAAGTTATTGGCGAATCGCTGTTTACAGCTGATGTCTTTCCGTTTGAGGTTGTGAGTATTTTGCTCTTGGTTGGAGTCGTTGGATCGGTATTTCTCGCCAAGCGGAGGACTCAATGAACGGAGTTCCTTTAGTTGCGTACCTTGGGCTAAGCATGTTCATGTTTACGACCGGAGTCATTGGAGTTGTGATTCGACGCAATCCAATCGTGATCTTCATGTGCATTGAGCTAATGCTTAATGCAGTTAACTTGGCATTTCTATCTTTTGCCCGATACCGGTTTGCCATCGAAGGACATTCGATGGATCAAGCGATTGCTGGGCCTATGATGGTGATTTTTGTAATGGCAGTTGCGGCGGCTGAGGTTGCCGTTGGGTTAGGAATCATCATGGCGATTTATCGACTTAAGGAAGAAGTCGATGTTGATGAATTGAATTTGATCGGAGGATAGTGACGGTGCAAGGAAACGAACTTATTTGGCTAACGCTCTTGCTCCCGGTATTAGGGGCTATTCTTCAGACATTCCTTGGCAAAAAGGTTAGCAAGAAAGTACTCGGGGTTCTTGCTGTTTTACCAATTGCAATCGCATTCGGGATCGGGGCCCTCATATCAAAGAATTTGGATCCAGCGAGTGCAACGGTCGTCTCAAGTATCCCATGGATCGATATTGATGGCCTTTCAATTCCGTTTGAATTGAGAATCGATACTTTGTCGATGACAATGGTTCTCATTATCACTGGCATTGGTGCATTAATTCACCTATATGCAACCGGGTACATGGCCGAAGAGAAGGACTACGGACGATTCTTCGCTTACCTAAATCTATTCATCGCATCGATGCTTATTTTGGTTTTAGGTAACAACCTATTGCTCCTTTTCGTTGGTTGGGAAGGAGTTGGTCTTTGTTCCTATTTGCTCATTGGGTTCTGGTACGAAGATATTTCGAACTCAAAAGCGGCAAACAAAGCTTTCATTGTTAATCGAATCGGTGACTGGGGATTGACCTTGGGGCTCTTGTTGATAATTGCAACCGTTGCCACCGCTAACATCAACTATGGTCCAAAGGACTCCCGGCTTCTAAGCTATGACACCATTCTTCCGGTGCTTGAGCAAGCCTGCAAGTTTAACCCTGCACTTGCTACGGCTATTGGTTTACTGCTGTTCATTGGGGCATGTGGTAAATCGGCCCAGTTTCCCCTTTACCTTTGGTTGCCAGATGCAATGGCTGGACCTACACCGGTTTCTGCTCTCATTCACGCAGCCACAATGGTTACCTCTGGTGTCGTGCTCCTCAACCGAATGCATGTAGTTTTCGAGCTTTCACCAATTGCTTCGATCGTCATTTGTTGTGTCGGAGCATTTACCGCGCTATTTGCCGCCGTGATTGCATTTGGACAGACGGACATTAAGAAGATCCTCGCCTATTCAACGGTTTCGCAGTTGGGCTTCATGTTCGTCGCTTGTGGAGCCGGGGCGTACTGGGTTGGACTTTTCCACGTCATTACCCATGCGTTCTTTAAAGCATTGCTATTCCTTGGTTCCGGAGCGGTTATTCACTCAATGTCGCACGAGCAGGACATCAGCAAATACGGCAATCTCAAAAAGTACATCCCAATCACATTTTTCACAATGATGGCTGGATACCTGGCTATTTCAGGGATTCCATTACTCTCAGGCGGTGTCTCAAAGGAAATGATCATTGCCTCCGCTTTTGAAACTGAATTAGCTTTAACATCCAAATTCAATGCCGGACAGTTTGCTGGAATCATCTGTTTGTTGACCGCAGTATTAACCGCGGTTTACATGACCAGGATGATGTATTTGACATTTTTCACTAAGGCTGAAAGATGGAGAGAGATTGCACCATCGGACCATCAAGGCGAGGACGATCATCATGGCTTGACTCCGGACCATGTCCCTCACGAAGTGCCGGTAAGTATGTGGTTCCCATTGGTGATCTTGGCGATTTTGAGCTTAGGA
>JAYUOQ010000411.1:0-8011 GCA_043760685.1 Armatimonadota bacterium
TACCCAGCGCCGAGCCGATCTCGCCTATATGGAGTGTATGAAGCGGGTCCACGACGGCGATATTGGGGACATTCTTTCGATGAACTGCTACTGGAACCAGGGAGGACTCTGGATGGTCCCCCGAAAGGACGGCATGACTGACCTTGAGCACCACGTTCGAAACTGGCTCTACTACACCTATCTCTCTGGCGACCACATTGTCGAGCAGCACGTCCACAATCTTGACGTCTGCAACTGGGCAATGCGAGGCCACCCGGTAAAAGCTATCTCAATGGGCGGACGACAATCGAGGGTTGATCCAGCCTACGGTCACATTTACGACCACTTTGCAACGGAATATGAGTACGAGGGTGGAATTAAACTCATGAGCTACTGTCGACAGATTGATGGCTGCGCTCAAAACGTCTCCGAATTGATTGTTGGCAGTAAAGGACGAACCAATGCCAACACCAGCATCAAAGGCGAAAAGAGCTGGCGATGGGAAGGCGACCGACCGAACCCATATATGCTTGAACATCGTCGACTTTACAAGAGCATCAAGGCAAGCGAGGGCTATAACGAAGGAGTTCAAGTCGCGGAGAGTACGCTCACAGCGATCATGGGGCGAATGAGTGCCTATTCAGGTGAAGAAGTCACGTGGGAGAAGGCGCTTAACTCGCAGGTTTCCCTGATGCCATCCAACCTTACAATGGACACCCCAATCCCAGTCCCACCGGTGGCAATTCCTGGAACAACAAAGGGTGCCTATTGATGGAATTAACCAGGAGAAATCTCATCGCTTCGTCCACTGCAATCGCAGCCGGACTCGCCGTAAACAGTAGTGCTATGTCAGAAATCAGTGAATTTGGTAAGAAAAAGAAGGGCGAGAAATTTCGCCTCAAGTACGCCCCCCACTTTGGAATGTTTTCCAACCACGCCGGAAATGATCCAATCGATCAACTAAAGTTTGCTGCCGATGAGGGTTTCCATGCATGGGAAGAAAATGGCATGAAAGGATATTCTCCTGCAGACCAGGACAAAATCGCCAAAGCAATGCATGACCTCGGCATTTCGATGGGAATTTTCGTGGTCAATCCTGATACAGCATGGGGCAATAACTTAACGACGGGAAAGGAAGACACCCGAAATAAGTTCCTCGATGAATGTAAGTCAAGTGTCGAAGTTGCAAAGCGAATGAATGCCACATGGATGACCGTTGTAACTGGGACTGTCGAACCAAGGATGGAGCCCGGCTATCAAACCGCCAACGTTATCGATACCTTACGCAAGGCAAGCGAGATTTTTGAACCACACGGGTTAGTTATGGTGCTAGAAGCCCTCAATTATCGAGACCATCCAAACTTATTCTTGACCAAGATTGCCCAGGGATACAGCATCTGTCGCGCAGTTAATAGTCCGTCATGTAAGTTGCTCTTCGATATGTATCATCAGCAAATCCAAGAAGGAAATATTATTCCCAACATCAATCAGGGCTATTCAGAAATTGGATACTTCCAGATTGGCGATAATCCAGGTCGAAACGAGCCCACTTCAGGTGAAGTCAATTATCACAAGATCTTTGAACACCTCAATAAGAAAGGGTTTAAAGGAATCTTGGGAATGGAGCACGGAAATAGCAAAAAAGGCAAAGAGGGCGAGAGGGCCGTTATTGATGCCTACCGATGGAGCGATAACTTCTAGTTATCGCTTGAAAAAAATAGCCCGGAAGATTCTTACGGGCTATTTTCGTTTTTGACTTATATCAGTGTCCGCTACCGCCACCAGTTGTTGGTGGTACTGGGGGAGGCGTTGGGGGTGTAGAACCAGGTGTTGGCTTAGGAAAAGTTGCTTCCACCCAAGCAACAAACTTCGCACGATCCTTGTCCGACAAAGTTGAGTTGTCCTTTGGAGGCATGACTTTGTTTTTGACTTCTCGGCCCGATTTTCTCCAAAGCTTTGGATTCTTCATTGCGTCTTCCAAAGTCATCTTGTCGGGGAACATAACATTGTGCTTTGCATTGTCCTTGTTGTGACATCCCAAGCAACTTGCTTTTACGATTGGAACGATTTCCTTTTCAAAGCTGATTTTTGGCTTTGCAGGATCAGGAGTCTGAGCTGACGTCACCAAAGGAATCAATCCAATAGTTGTAGCAACAGCGACAGAAACAAAAGGAACAAATGTCTTCTTCACGAAACTCATTGACGATATTTTCGCACGATTAGTTCAGTGAAAGAAAGCGGTTTCATCACTTTTTTCATATCGTAGAAACGTACTAAAAGGAATGGCAGAATATAAAGTCCCTGGCGCAACGACAATCGGACATGTTCATCTCAAAGTTTCTGACTTAGAAAGGTCTCTCGATTTTTACACAAGAGTCCTTGGATTTGAACTAACCCAACGCTATGGGGAGCAAGCCGCATTTGTGTCTGCTGGTGGTTACCATCATCATATTGGACTTAACACATGGCAAACCAAAGGGGCGTCTCCGGCTTCACCCAGAACACCAGGGCTGTTCCATTTAGCAATTCTTGTTCCGACGCGCAAGGATTTTGCCTCGGCGATTCGGAACTTAGCCGAAAAAGGTATTGAAGTTGATGGATCGGCCGACCACGGCGTCAGCGAAGCAATTTACCTTAGGGACCCTGACGAAAATGGAATTGAAATTTATTGGGACAAGCCCCAAAAGGATTGGCCTCGCGATTCCGCCGGAAATCTGCAGATGATATCTGATGTCCTTGACATGAAGAACGTACTCAGCGAGATTGACTAATTTTCAAAAAAACAAGCTCCTCATGACAGGGGTCACGAGGAGCTTCCTTAACGATTGCTATTTTATTGGCGAGTTATTTGAAGCCATGCTAGTGTCCGCAGGGGCGTTCTTGCTACTGTCTCCTACGCTGACCGTCGACTCCATATGAGGAGACTGGTGCATTGTTAGAACTCGCCGTACTCGGAGCTGAAACCGCAGGAACATTCACAGAAGACGGAGTCGCCGAAGGCGCTGGTGCTTTCATGACACCAAAGTAGCCGGCAACCACCAATAAAATGAATCCGATTATTCCGCTAAAGTAGACCATCCCAAGACCGGATGTATCTGGTACGGAAGCTGTATAAGCTACGGACGACACTGGCTTAGAAATGACAGTGTCTGCCTGAATGGTCGTGGCTTCGACTACTTCTTTGACATCACCGACGGTGATTCTAACTGGCTTTTCGTTGGACATTGGTTCAAATATAGCAGAATCCGTGCCGATAACTCAAAGCCTCAGGCGAAATATACTTCATCAATCGTCTTGATCATCAGAACAAGGCAATACGCATCAAATAAGAACACGGCGAAAAATCCGGGGCCAATCGCTCCAACGTGGAGCATATATGGTCCAAAGGACAGAAGGCAAATTACCAATGCCGCAAGTCGGATGCTACAAATGACCTTGGTAATCGATCGAATCCAATCGTTGTTCATCATCAGCAAAACACCGTGAGCTAGTACAAATCCAGCGTCCAGGAAAAGACCGATTAACGGCTTCTTAGCACTGGCGGACCCAATAACAGCTGCGGCAATATAGAGAATCCCTAAAATCAGAAAAGAGATACTTACAAATTGGTAGGATCGCATTGCCTTTTCATATTCTTTGCCACTTGGCTTGATTTGAGGCGCAACAACAACCGCACCGCAAAATACACAATGGCCAGTTTGGCTGATTGCTTTTTCGCCACATCGAGGACACGATTCGGTGGCCATGCTAGTCCGTTTCGCCAATAAGGTAAATCATGAAGGCGTTCATGCAAATATCGACAATATCTTGAATGAGAAATAGAACACCAAGTCCTCCCATCGTCATCACGCCGGCAAATGAACCCAGAAGTCCAATGATGCCAAAAATCAAGTTTATGCCACAGACGAAATTGACGATTCCCCGAATCACCTCAATTTTAGCAAGCAATCCAATTCCCAGCAATATACCGACCGCATTAAATGCAAGACCAATATAAACGAAAGAACCACCTTCTGTCATTGTCTTGTGATTCAAGACAGTTAAGACGACACTAGCGAGTCCCGAAAGTACAAAGTAGCTTGCAACAATATAATATGCAGGCACCGCCCAACCCGGTTTTCCGCCCGAGTGGACTACATCATAAGAGTCCGAATCAATGAATATCGACCGCTTTGCCTGGGCCGGAGCCATTCCCCTTAGGTCTGACCCACAGAATTGGCAAGTTGGCACGCCAGAAATAACTTGCTTCTGGCAAGTTGGGCAGGTCATGAATTGTGAACTCACCCGACCATATTATCAAAAAAGGGGATTGAAATGAATCAATCCCCTTATAAAACTTATTGTTTTTTGAAGTTACATCTTAATTTCGATGTCTACGCCACTCGGAAGGTCGAGTCGCATAAGGGCATCGATTGTCTTGTTAGTTGGCTCGTGAATATCGATGAGACGGTTGTGAGTTCTCAATTCGAAGTGCTCCATCGACTCCTTGTCGATGTGTGGACCACGGATGACGCAGAAGCGTCGAAGGTGAGTCGGTAGTGGTACTGGCCCCTTAACTCGTGCGCCAGTTCTCTTGGCGGTGTCTACAATTTTCTCAGCGCTTTGATCGATAGACCGGTGGTCGTATGAGCGCAAGCGTATTCGTACGCGGATGTTTGCCATGTGATATTCCTATTCGTGTACCGTGAAAACATGCATGGCGGCTAACCAGCACCAACCTCTCGGTAACCGAAAGAGTATACCATGACTTGCCGTCAGCCGTCAGCAAATGGCTGACGGCTTAGGACTGAACGCTCAATAACGATAGCTGTCGGCTTTGTACGGTCCTTCGGGTGTAACGCCAATATAGTTAGCTTGGTTCTCCGAAAGAACGGTCAATTCTGCTCCGAGCTTCTTCAATTGAAGTCGAGCGACCTTCTCATCCAAGTGCTTCGGTAGTACATAGACGCCGGGAGCATGAGTTCCAAAGTTCGAGTAAAGCTCTATCTGGGCTAAAACTTGATTGGCAAAGCTCGAACTCATCACATAAGATGGATGCCCCGTGCCACAACCAAGGTTGATCAACCGACCTTCCGCGAGAAGGATAATTCTCTTTCCATCTGGGAATTCGATGTGGTCCACCTGAGGCTTGATGTTCTCCCACTTGTATTGCTTCAGCGAGGCAACATCAATCTCGTTGTCGAAGTGACCGATGTTGCAAACAATTGCATTGTTCTTCATCCGCTTCATATCTTCATGGCGAATGATGTCTCGGTTGCCAGTCGCGCTTACAAAGATGTCGGCTTTGTCAGCCGCATACTCCATCGTGACAACCCGGTACCCTTCCATCGCGGCTTGCAAAGCACAGATCGGGTCGCATTCAGTGACCCAAACTTGGGCGCTCAAAGCTCGTAGAGCCTGGGCACTTCCCTTTCCAACGTCTCCATAACCGCAAACCAGAGCGACCTTTCCTGCAATCATAACATCAGTCGCACGCTTGATTCCGTCAACCAAAGATTCTCGACAGCCATAAAGGTTGTCGAACTTTGACTTGGTGACCGAGTCGTTTACGTTGAAACAAGCGAAAGGCAACTTCCCTTCTGCGTGAAGTTTGTAAAGTCGCTTGACACCAGTTGTAGTCTCTTCGCTTACGCCCTTAATGTTTGCCTTAATTCGGCTATAGAACGTCGGATCTTCCGCAAGCTTGGCTCGAATAGAAGCAAACATGATGATTTCTTCTTCACTTCCAGGGTTATCCAGAACTGATAGGTCTTTCTCCGCATCACTGCCTAAGAGGACCAAGATCGTTGCGTCACCACCGTCATCAAGGATCATGTTCGCGGTGCTACCATCCTTCCACTGAAGGATCCGATGGGTGAAATCCCAATATTCTTCGAGCGACTCGCCTTTGTAGGCAAAGACAGGAATATCCGAAGCTGCGATCGCTGCTGCCGCATGATCCTGAGTAGAGAAAATATTGCAGCTTGCCCAGCGGACTTCAGCACCGAGATCTACCAATGTCTCGATGAGGACCGCGGTTTGGATGGTCATGTGCAAGGAGCCCGCAATTTTGGCCCCAGTAAGTGGCTTTTGACCTCGATACTCGGCTCGAATTTCCATCAAACCAGGCATTTCGGTTTCGGCAATGGCAATCTCTTTTCTCCCAAATGGAGCCAAAGATAGATCGGCGACGTGGAAGTCTGTTTTAAGGTGATTTATAACCGTATTCATGTTCGTATGTTTATGATCGGTCAAAAATGAAAAGCACTCATGACCAATCTTTGTGATCATGAGCGCCGTTTACATTAGCCGAGCCTGAACCTTTTTGGGTATGCAGCGCTCCTCGGCTATTTACTAGTATTCCACAACTCCCGTATAATTTCAAATCGTTACTAATTCAGATTTCGTCTATTGTAATAAGAACTGATGGCACTTTCTATCGATACAATACCGGTGATGCCCTACGACTCGGGGCTCTATGCCCCGGAAGCTTTGATCGAACCTATTGGTTCGTTTGCAGACATCAATGATTCTATTCGCGAACAGTACTTCGATCTCGGATTTATTTCGGTAGCAAGGGCCTTCACGCAGGAGAAAATTGAGGCTACTCGACAAGCATTGGTTGAATTGGTTAATTCGGAAATCCCTGCCGGGACTCAGCTTCAATTTGAGAGTCAAGCAGCCGGAGTTTTAGAGTCATTGTCGCCCGAGGAAAAGCAAGACTATGTTCGGAAGTTCATGTGGTTTAGCCACCTCAATCAAGCCACGATTGACATGATGTATGATCCCGGTCTGATTAGCGTCGTTGAATCACTTCTCGGTGGTGAGTCTGAGATGTTCCAGGATATGGCGCTGTTTAAGCCACCAGGATTTGGGCGAGAGAAGCCTTGGCATCAGGATCACGCGTATTTTAATATTCCTGAAGGAACAAAGGTAGTTGGCGTCTGGATTGCTCTCGATGATACATTCCCAGAGAATGGATGTATGCATTTCTTGCCTGGCGGACACAAAGATGGTCCGATGCCGCATTGGAACCGCCGAGATTGGCAGATATGTGATGCCGATGTGCTTGGAAAGAATGGACAAGTTGCCACACCGCTTCCTGCTGGAGGTTGCCTGATTTTTGATGGTCTAACCCCACATGGAACTCCGACCAACAAGTCAAACGCTCGCCGCCGCGCCGTGCAATATCACTACGTGTTAAAAGGGACGCCCAGGACGACCACTGAGGATCGAATTGCAATCTTTGGCGATGAAGGCAAGAACGTAATCTGCTAGGCTACCTAGCGACCGGACTAGCCCATCCGTCATAGTCGCCCTTCATCGACTTGACCTTACTTCTCAACATTGCTAGTTCTCGATCAAACTCCGGGCCAGCAATTGCGCACTCACGTACAAATTCAACTCCGAACTCGTGGTTGGTTGGGCTAATGGTATATCCATTTGCCATCACCCATTCCATAAACGCTTGGGTTGCATCCATTGTCTTGAAATATGCGAGGTGATCGACTGTTCGAATCTTAGTCCCGTTGTCACCTTCTTTCCGCAAGGCGTCTCTGACTTGGTCGTCGGGGTTCGTTTTGGATCCACCAAATAGCTTGTTGAGAAACGACATCGTCAAATTTTGACACAAAAAAAGCCCTTGAGTTTCCTCAAGGGCCTTTCCTTTCAGTAAGACCGGAGCCTTACTTAACGATCTCGGTGATGGCGCCTGCACCAACTGTTCGTCCACCCTCTCGGATAGCGAACTTGGAGCCGACTTCCATAGCGATTGGTTGGATCAATGTGATTGTCATGCTGACGTTGTCGCCTGGCATACACATTTCAGCAACCGCACCGCCTTGACCGCGGATCTCGTCAATGGTTCCGGTAACGTCAGTTGTTCGGAAGAAGAACTGAGGTCGGTAACCAGGAACGAATGGCGTATGTCGTCCACCCTCATCTTTCGAGAGGACGTAAACTTCTGCTTTGAACTTCGTGTGCGGCTTAATGGAACCGGGCTTTGCGAGCACCATTCCACGCTCAACTTCTTCCATCGACTTGAGTTGACCTC
>JAYUOQ010000412.1:0-3077 GCA_043760685.1 Armatimonadota bacterium
CTTCATTGCCCCACCAAAGTCTTTTGCAGCGTACGCTGATTGACCTGGGTGCGCCCCATACCAAAGAACTCCCACTGGCTTGGTCTTGTAATAGATAACCGCAACCTCATCTTCCTCGTGAAAAGTTGCTTGGAAATCGGACGCAACCATCGCATTTTCAATCAAGTGGGGAACTACGAACTCCGGCTCAGGTGGATAGGGAGGATGTTCAAAGCTGTTCCCTGACGGCTTTCCAACATTAAATAGCCAGACACCGCCAGTCATTTCATTGTTCCGAAAATAATATGCAGAAACACACTCTTGATATTCGTCGATGATCACTTCGTCGCCATTATCGGCCGCGAACGTACAGATTCGAGTGTCTATATCCTGATCCTCTGGTTCCATTTGAGGCTAAATTGTATCCTTTACGAGTTTCATCTTGACGGCGTATCGGCAAAAATCTTAACTTCGACTTAGCCTTGCCAAGCAGAGAATTTCCTGCAATTAAATAGCAATATCAAAGCCAAAAACCTCGCTTCCGGTAGGTAGCCGTGAACCTGGCTGGTAAAGCATTTCCGTGACACTTTGGAAACCGGGACAAAAAGGTATGAGATTTCAAGATGCCCACGCCAACAATTGAAAGGTGTCAAATCGGTTCATCCAAAATTCTGAAACATCAACCCCGAAGTCGTTCGATGACATCTGCGTAGATGCTTTGCGTTTGCTCCAAGAGAAAATGAATTTTGGTCTCTGGATGGTCACCAAAGTTGATGGTGACGATTGGATCGTCATGAAGTCAAAAGATAGTGCCTATGGAGTTCAAGATGGCGATGTTTTTGTCTGGATGGAAAGCTTCTGTAGTCGAATGGTCAAAGGATTAGGTCCAACATTTGCACCCGAATCAGATCGAGTTCTTGCTTATGCCCAGGCCGAGATAGGGCGAAAAATACCGATTCAAGCCTATATGGGCTTCCCGCTTTACCGAGAAAACGGCGAATTATTGGGGACTGTCTGCGCAATAGATAAATCACCGGTCCCAGTCGAGTGGTCAGAATACCAAGACTTTGTTGAAGGAATTGCGGCTGAGCTTTCGGAGGTGTACCGAAATGAATATAAACAAGCGATTTCCACCGCCGAAGAAAGGCGATCACAAGCCGAAGCAAATGATTTGCTACAAGTGCTACTCTCTCACGATTGGGAATCCCTCGTTCTTGCTCATGAGGAGATTGCCCAAAAAGATCAGATTGCCTATTCAATCGTTGTCATTAAAGCCGACGTAACCTTAAAAGTTGACAGCGAACTGACTTCTACACTTCACAAAACAATCGGTCGGGAAAATTTCGTCGTCTATCATGGCAAAGGTCTCTTTTCGATGCTCCTTGCCGACTGTAATGCCCCAAAACTAGATGCTTATGTGAGCCTGATTAGGTCTTCATTTGACGATCTAAGAGTGAACTACAATATGGGATATGCAACTCGGTCCGATGCCCATGGCCTTAGCCATGCATATGACCAGAGCCTCGGAAAAGTACTAGCTCAAGAGCTACGTCATCGCGCCGCTTAAGTCAAAGACGCAAATTGGTCAAACCCAATTGTTCACGGCCGTCTCCGCTAGAGGAGGCGCATCTAAACTCCATCGCCCCTCTCCACGAGCTTTGCGCGAAAGGAATGTTAAAACCAGCGAGAAAAAGAAACAATATATCAAGCTAGCTTTCTCGTTGGGTCATTGCTTCAAGCATTTGTATGGACTCCAAGGTCAGAACATTCTTTTCCTCAATCATCAAGACATACATTTTTGCCAATTCGAGTTCGCCCATATCAACAAGGCTATACACCAGGTTCGCCAACGCCTTGGCGGTTTCAGACGTATTCCCGGCTTCCTCAAACAAAGATGCTGCCCGCAGGAAGTGCTCCGTTGCTGCCTCGCTTTGTTTGGTCGCTCGGTACAAAATGCCAAGTCCGTTCGATGCGCTGGCACGCTTATAAGCATTAACTTTTGACGAGTTCGCAACCAGCGAAAGCAGGGTTTCCGCTTCATCGAATCGGGCATCTTGATCGGGTAATGGCGCCTTGGAGCGGGAAATTTGGGTGGCAATCGCATTGCCCAGTGAACTCTTTACATTCAACAATTGAGCTTCGTCGAATGGCGGGGCCGACTCAAGCGCCAAGCGAGAAAACGTCTCGTACTGCTCCAGGTCATAGATCGCGGGAACGTTAAGGTAAGCCCGCGCCATAACCAGAAGAATGTCGGACTTTCGGTAGGGGTCGTCCTTCGCCAACCCTAATGCTTGCTGAAGAATAGGGAGGCACTCAGCCGACTTCTCATTCATGAGTTCCTCGCCTTTGCGTACAAGCGATGATATTTTGGAATTGAGGGAAAGATCGATGATCGGCTCCTCGTTCGCATCGAGTTCATCTTCAGGTTGTCCCAGCTTTTGCACCGTCCTGTCTCCCGGAGCCTCTGCTATTTGCAACGCCGAATCGACCAATTGTTTTGCCAATTCCGGGTTACCCATCCGACTCATTTCTTGCTGTAATAGGCGATTGATCAACAAAGGGACATTTTCAACGTTGTTAGGGTCGGGAGGTGAATCCTCAACTCCCTTCAAAGATCGAACCAGAAAACTGCTCCACTCTGCTTCCCGGTCTTCGGTTAAGAGGTAATCCCGCATGTGACTGAGGAGTGGAAGAGAAAGCAAGGCGATATCTCCCCCTTCGGTCGCCATCTCAACCAAAACCCAAAGGTTTTGCATGTTTCGTTGCAAAGACGACGGACCACCCTGAAGATTTTGAAGGAAAGAACTGGTTCTTATTACCAGCGATGTTGTCATCAGGCTACTTCCAAGAACCAAGTTCAACGCCCTGACTCGCGCTTGTGGATCGTTGCGACCTAAGGCACAAATAACGCCCCAATGGGGGTCCTCGGCAATCACCGGAGTAAGAGGGTGAAGCTGAAACCCATTGTCACCAATCTGACTGACTAAACCGTGACGCATCGCCGGTACGAGTCGGTCCTTTAGGGCGCCGATATCCGAAATTTGAAAGTCAATCCCGGTTTTCTCGTGAAAGATTGATGCAAAGTTAGACCATTCAAA
>JAYUOQ010000413.1:0-3076 GCA_043760685.1 Armatimonadota bacterium
TCCACGAAACTTCCCGAAGTTTGTTTGAGGTTTGTAAAAACTCGTAAATCCTTGCGCCGAATTCGGCAGTTGCACCGTCAAAAGAATTAAGGAAATGAGTACACCCTCCAAAAAAGAGGTCGGGGTTATTCCGCCACAAATGTGGCGGGACACCGTAAGTAGTCCCACGCAAACTCCGCTTCAAAACGGAAGGCTCGAACATGAATGTGTTCGAGCCTTTTTTGCTATTTTGTCTCCCGTTTCCAATTGAATGATATTAGGTAGGAATTATGGCAATCCAAGACGTTTTAGTTTTAAATAGCAATTATGAGCCTTTGAATGTGTGCAATGCGAGAAGGGCGGTTTCGCTGATGATTTTGGGCAAGGCAGACATTATCGTGCTTCGAGATGATCCTATTTTGTCGGCAGGTGGAGAACTTGATTCTCCGGCCGTTTTGCGAATGAAGTATCAGGTCAAAAGACCGCTTCCCCAACTGCGACTATCAAGACATGCAGTTTTGGCTCGAGACAACTATTCTTGCCAATACTGCGGTGTCAAAGCCAAAGATATGACCATTGATCACGTTGTTCCGCGCTGGACTGGTGGACCCCACACTTGGGATAACTTGGTTGCCTGTTGTCGTCGATGTAATTTGAAAAAGGCGGACAAGACTCCTCAGCAAGCAAATATGGCTCTCAAACGCAAGCCACGCAGACCGAGCTTCATCCCATATTTATCCCTCCCGATTTACCTAAAAGCCCAGAGTCGTGACGAATGGCGAGATTTTTTACCATATTTCCCCGAAGTGCAGGCTATTTCGGTTGCCTAGGCGAATCATTGGGATAAGCGGATAGCTCAAAAGGTATTCTCTTTCTTTCCTGTTGCAATAGCTTTCAGGTTAGAAGCGGGACACAACTTCATGAATTCTTTAGTCATTAGAGGCGGGCGCAAACTCACAGGCGAAATCGAGGTTTCTGGAAGTAAGAACATTGCCCTTGCGATCCTTTCGGCAGTCGTCTTGTCCGAAGAGCCGGTTGTCCTCAAAAATGTTCCTAAGATCAGTGATACTGAAATTAAAGCGAATTTGTTGGAAGTCTTCGGAGCCAAGATTCGTTGGGAAGGAAACAACCTTCATATTGACTGCTCGAACCTCAAGGCAGGTGATGCCGATGAGGAGATGGTTCGCTCAATCCGTACTTCTTTTTACATGGTTGGTCCGTTGCTGGCTCGTATCGGCGAGCTCGAGATGCCGGCACCGGGTGGATGTAAGATTGGAGCCCGACCAGTAGATTTGCACCTCAAGGGTTTGCACGCCCTTGGTGCCACGATTGATCTTGACGGTGGAGTCTATCGGGCGAAGGCTCACAAGCTCGTCGGAACGGAAGTGTATCTCGACATGCCAAGCGCCGGAGCGACTCAGCACATCATGAGTACCGCCGCTCTTGCTCATGGCACCACCACTATTACTAACGCAGCAATGGAACCCGAAATTGTGGCTCTCGGAGCATTTCTCAATCGGATTGGAGCCCAGGTCGAAGGTGCCGGAACATCGAGCATCACGATTCAAGGAAAACAGAGCTTGAGCGGTGGGGACTTTAAGATTCCAGCCGATAGAATTCAAGCGGGTACCTTCCTTTTGGCTGGAGCGATTACCGGCGGCGATGTAACCGTCACCAATATTTTGCCAGAAGATCAAACGGCGGTCGTCAATAAGCTTCGAGAGGCAGGTGCCATGATCGAACAAGGGGTTGATTGGGTGAGAGTTGGTGCCCCGAGCCGATTGGTGGCAGTTGACATTACTACCATGCCGCACCCTGGCTTCCCAACCGATATGCAACAGCCGATGGCGGCTGCTTTGTGCGTAGCGGATGGAACTTCTAACGTCAAGGAGACGATTTACGAGAGCCGAACGGGGCACATTTCTGAGTTGAACCGAATGGGTGCCAAGATTACGCAGAGTGGAAGCAGCGCAATCATTCACGGCGTCAATGAACTGAGGGGTGCGACCGTTTATTCTTCTGACCTCCGTGCCGGTGCAGCCCTTTGTTTAGCCGGATTAGTTGCCCATGGCGAGACGATTGTCAAGAACATCCACTTCATTGATCGGGGCTACGAAAGTATTGAGAAGTCGCTCCAATCACTGGGGGCCGACATTTCTCGTGTGCTTGAAACTGAGGCTCTGAAGGTACTCTAAAGCTATATTGAGATTCGTTCCACGAATTGCCATCGACCTTGGCACTGCCAACCTGATTGTTTACCGAAGTGGGAAAGGCATTGTATTGTCTGAGCCGACCGTTGTCGCGGTTAATACTAAAACCGGAAAAGTACTTGCGGTAGGAAATGACGCTCGGGAAATGATTGGCCGGACACCGTCTAACATCACCGCTATCCGCCCGATGAAGGATGGCGTTATCGCCGACTACACAACTACTTTGTTGATGTTGAAGCACATCATCAACAAAACCTGTGGTAGCCGACTCCCGTTTAAGTTCGCCCCTACGACCCTTATTTGTGTTCCTGCTGGGGTTACCAACGTCGAAAGAAGAGCCGTCATCAAGGCTGCCAAAGAAGCCGGTGCCGGAATTGCGATGACGATTGAAGAGCCGTACGTTGCGGCGATTGGCGCAGGTCTGCCAATAGATACCGCTGGTGGAAATATGGTTGTCGATATTGGTGGCGGAACCACGGATATTGCAGTTCTGTCGCTTGGAGGAATCGTAACTTCTCAAAGCATTCGAGTTGCGGGAAACAAGATGGATGAAGCGATCCAGAAGCACATTCGTAACGCTTACAATTTGATGATCGGTGACATGACCGCCGAAGAGATCAAGATTGGACTTGGTTCCGCTTATCCGGCGACCCAAGAGGCAAAAATGGAGGTTCGGGGACGAGACATGATTCACGGTCTTCCAAAAACAATTGAGATCAGCAGTGTCGAGATTCGAGAGGCCTTGAATGAGCCGATTCGACAGATTGCGGAAAAGCTTTGTCATGTGCTCGAGGAAACTCCTCCTGAACTGGCCAGTGATGTTATAGAGAGGGGAATTACCCTAACGGGTGGTGGTGCGCTCCTTCGAGGATTAGACCGATACTTAC
>JAYUOQ010000414.1:0-3071 GCA_043760685.1 Armatimonadota bacterium
CTTGAGGACCAGCTTCGGACAAGCAGGCGACAACTAAGAACTGGCGTTAGTAACGCTAATAAGAGCCCCCAATCAGATTTGATTGGGGGCTCTTTTGATTCTGGACCTAGTGTGGCACAGGTAACGACCCCTACGAAGTTGAGAGTTACCTGTGAATTGGCTGAAGGTCTCGAAAAATTAAAACAAAGTACGTGTGGCACAGGTAAAGACGTCTGCGAAGCTGGGATTTACCTGTGAGACTGAGGCTACGATGCTGTGTGTTACTGGAGTTTATGCTAACAGGTAAAACCCTATTTGTGAGCGCAAGGCCCATCAAATTCAAGACTCGAGAAACCTGGAATGTTCCGAGTCATTCTCATCAACTCACATTTTCGACGTTTCACCGCAAGCCATATCTTCGGAACGACGAAATATGCGAATTCCTGGCTAGGAGAATCAACAGAGCCGCTGAAAACCACAACTTCGCAGTCCTTGCTTACGTCTTCATGCCCGACCACGTTCATCTGCTCATCCATCCGCTTAATGAGATTTATGATATGTCGAAAATTCTGAAGTCAATTAAACAGGGACCATCTCGAAGTGCCAAGAATCGCGGCTTGATCGAGACTGACCTCTGGGACGAGGGTCCAGGTCATGATAGCAACATTAGCTGGGAAAGGGCCAGGCAAGATTCTATTGCCTACATCCATAACAATCCCGTTCGTAAAGGCATAGTTGAACTGGGTTCACAGTTTCGATGGTCGTCGGCCAATTGGTATCACCATCAAGGTGAAAGCGATGTTCGGTGCCGATACTTTGCCTATCTTTGGGAAGACGGAGTGATAGAATGACCTTGAGATTGCGCTATGATCGACAATATTTCACAGGTAACTCTCAACTTTGTAGCGGTCGTTACCTGTGCCACACCATGCTTGCCACTTCAGCTTGCTTACCGGTCCCACGAAGTGGCTCGCCAGGTTATCGGCCATGGATGCCTAAATGGTTTTCTATGGGACACAATGGTCTTTGGTTACGATGGCAGCAACTTACAGGAAAAACGATCATTCAAATCGGTGAAAATGCAAGTCAAACTGTACTTGGTCCTTCATATCTATATGAACTTGGCCTTATACAGAGGAAGAATATCAAGACAATTTCGGTGCCTTTTCCCTATACCTCAACTGGGGCAGAATTGATACATTGAAAAATTGGTTCCTGGATAAATACTATTTAAATGTTCTAACTCCGATTGTGAGAAAAGAACTTGAAACTTGGTTTATAGAGAATGGATTTGTCCAGGAAATTCAATTGGATCGAGCCCATTTTTTCGAAGAAACGGTGTTCGTAAGGGAAGATATCGCTGTTATATTTTCTGTTGATATGAGGGACAATATGCTGAGTTGCGACATGGTAGGGGCCACTAAACGCAATACACCTGAAAGAAAGCGAATAAGCATTTTTAGCCAACTCCACCATAGCGGAATCTCAATTCCGACCGAAGGCAAAGGCGTTACAGAACCCGAGAACCTCAAAAAGGTCGTGGCGGTCCTTGGCAATTGGATCAGGAACAATTTGAAGCAAGGAATGAAGCCTCCCGGAATATTTCCGGGTGACTAAAACCGAAGAATTCTCGACAAATTAGTTCATTCCCACTATCCTATGGCGTTTTAAAAATGGACATTCTTCACCAAGGATTCCAAATCCAGCAGTCCTCGCATACTTATGAGTACTGTTCACGAATATGTGGCCCTGATTGTGCGTCATAATCATGGGGAGACCGCGAATGTTCGCATCATTACCATTTATCCTGCTTCTGATCCTTCAGGGCTTTGCACGACAAGACTGTGCAGAGTACTTGCTTGGTAACCAGGATTTGGCCAATGTTCCCAGTCAAGTTCGAAGCCTGAAGGCTTTCGACGAACTCTTTATACAGTTCTCGTTGGTCGGTCAAGACCGCACGATCCAAAGAGTGCAACCGTCAAGCGTCAAAGCCAACGGCGAAGAAACAACAAACCCAGTCGTTGACGAAAGAACTTGGTCGCTTCAAAGCGGCTTCCTCGAAGTTCAACGATCCCGAGATGGACCGGCAGCTTAGTCCCCTAAGCATCGCCGTTTTTTCGCGCATTCATGCGCCTTGTCCATCTTTATAACAACCCATGATTCACCTTTTAAGAAAGCTTTTTGACACGTCCAAAAAAGACGTCGAACTCGTCCTGCCCGTCGTCGAACAAATTAACGCTCTCGAACCTGAAATCGAGAAACTCAGCGACGAAGAACTGAAAGACCGTTGCCACGCTCTTCGTCATCGCGCAATGGGCGGAGAAAAGGTTGACGACCTCGTAGTCGAGACGTTCGCCTGCGTCCGAGAAGTTAGCCGAAGAACCCTCGGTATGCGACACTTCGACGTTCAAATCATCGGAGGACTCGTTCTTCATCAAGGGCGTATCGCCGAAATGAAAACCGGTGAAGGAAAGACCCTGGTCGGAGTCGCGCCCCTTATCCTCAACGCGCTAAGCGGTCACGGAGCACACCTGGTTACGGTTAACGACTACCTAGCCCGACGTGACGCCGTTTGGATGGGACCGATCTACCACTTCTTTGGGTTGACCGTCGGAATCATTCAAGGTCAAGGCGAAGAAAGCGATGAGCTGGGAGGAAGCTATACCTACCTGCCAGGAGCCGATGTCGTCGGCGACCCACGATATCTCAACATGGTGCCGTGTAGTCGTCGAGAGGGCTACTCCTGCGACATCACATACGGAACTAATCACGAATTTGGCTTTGACTATCTTCGCGACAACATGTCCTTTAGCGAAGAAGATCTGGTTATGCGCGAATTGCATTACGCGATTGTTGACGAAGTTGACTCAATTCTTATCGATGAAGCGCGAACGCCACACATCATCTCCGGTCCATCGATGGAAGATGTCTCAACCTACAAACAGATTGATGAGCTGGTCAAACAACTCGAACGAGAAGTTCACTGGACTGCCGACAAGAAGAATCACAGCGCAACATTGACCGAAGATGGCATGGATACCATCGAACAAATGATGGGCATCGACAACATCGCCGCCGATGTTAAGCTCCTC
>JAYUOQ010000415.1:0-3068 GCA_043760685.1 Armatimonadota bacterium
GCAACGGGAGTCCAGCGAGTTAGATCGGCTTCGAGTGCGGGATTTAGCATCGTATTTGTTGAGTTCGATTGGAGTATGGACATCTACCGAGCTCGGCAGATCGTCAATGAGAAGCTTCAACTTGCCCAAGCTCAATTACCGCTAGGCTCTGTCGCATCATTGACCCCGATTAGCTCAATAATGGGCGAAATCATGCTCATTTCGGTTTCAAGCAAGTCGGGAAAGACTGCGCCAATTGAGGTTCGATCCCTAGCTGACTTTGTTGTCCGACCTCGCCTTCTTGCTATCCCGGGAGTCTCGCAAGTTGTTCCGATTGGTGGAGGTTCAAAGCAGTATCAAGTTCTGACGGATCCCGCCAGGCTTAAGCAATTTAATGTCACTCTCGATGAGCTTGTCAAGGCGGCAAGAAAGAGCAATCTTAATGCTGGTGGCGGCTTTTTCCAAGAACCACAAAGAGAAGCGGTTATCCGCATCCAAGGCCGCGTCCGTAACCTCGAAGACATCAAAAAGACGGTCATTAGGGCCGAATCTGGAGTGCCAATTACAATCGGACAAGTGGCCGATGTTGAGTTTGCCAAAGGGCTACCAAGAGGGGATGCCAGTGTCGATGGTGAGCCAGCCGTAATCCTATCGGTCCAGAAACAGCCAGACTCCAATACAATAGTTTTGACAAAGGAAGTTGAAAGAGCCCTCAACGAAATTGAGGCAACTTTGCCGGCAGATATTCAGGTCAATCGGAATTTATTTCGACAGGAGACGTTTATTAGCACATCCATCTCAAATGTCGTCAAGGCGCTTGTTGAAGCTGGTTTTATCGTATTGGTCGTCATCCTTGCGTTCCTAATGAACGTTCGGGCAACCATTATTTCGCTGGTCTCAATTCCGGTCTCGTTTATTCTAACTCTCCTCCTTCTGAATCGATTCGGCATTAACATCAATACCATGACCCTTGGCGGCCTTGCAATCGCAATTGGTCTTGTGGTTGATGATAGTATTGTTGATGTAGAAAACGTCTTCAGACGTTTGAGGATTAACCATCAAAGTGAAAGTCCAGTCTCTCCACTTCGGGTTATTTATGGTGCAAGTGCCGAAATTCGGAACAGCATCGTGTTTGCGACGCTCATTATCGTACTTGTCTTTTTGCCGTTGCTATCGCTTGAAGGGATGGAAGGGAGAGTATTCAAGCCGCTAGGACTCGCGTTCATATTCTCGATGCTTGCATCCCTTATCGTGTCTTTAACGGTAACACCAGCACTATGCGGACTATTGCTTCGAAGAGTTGGTGAAAAGGATCACGGCGACACAAAGTTAGTAGGAGTCTTAAAGCGGCTCAATGGGCCGCTGGTTCGCGCCTCGATGCAATACCCTGGTGTCGTTGTCGGCATTACAGCGGTCATGACAGCAGTTGCCCTGTTAATGCTGCCCAAGTTAGGGCGAGAATTCTTACCAAAATTTAATGAAGGATCACTTGCGATCAATTCAATTCTTCCACCTGGCACGAGCCTTAGCGAAAGTAACCGTATTGGGACGATCATTGAAAAAACTGCCATGACCGTTCCAGAAGTGACTCATGTTGGACGAAGAACCGGACGAGCGGAGCTCGATGAGCATGCTGAAGGTGTGAATCACTCCGAGATAGATATTGGATTGAAGAAATCGAAGAGGGGGCTGGAAGGAGCATCAAAGGAACTGAGGGAAAAACTTTCGGCAATCCCCGGTGTCTTTGTTGCCTTTGGACAACCAATTTCGCATCGCTTAGATCACCTTTCGTCGGGAGTTCGAGCAGCGCTTGCGGTCAAAGTCTTTGGTTCTGATTTGGCGGAGCTTCGAATGCTAGCTAAACAGGTCGAAGGTGCTATGAAATCTGTCAATGGAATCGTTGATCTTCAGATCGAACCACAAGTTGATGTTCCTCAATTGAGCATCGAAATTGATCGAATTGCGGCAGCGCGGTACGGTGTGACACCGTTCGAACTTGCGGAAAACCTTGAGGTCATGCTAGGTGGACACACGGTCTCTCAGGTGCTTCAGGGTCAAAGAACTTTTGATTTGGTTGTTTGGTTTTCGCCTGAGGCACGGACAAATTTAGAAGTTATCCAATCGACCTTGATCAACACTCCTAGCGGGCAGCGCATTCAACTTTCGCAACTAGCAACGGTGAGGCGAAACTCGGGTCCAAACACGATTAACCGGGAGAATGTTTCTCGAAGAATTGTCATCCAGGCCAACGTTGAAGGAAGGGATCTTAATGCTGTGGTGACAGAGCTTCAGAACAAAATGAAGTCGGTGCAGACTTCGTGGCCGAGAGGTTACTATGTCGAATACGGGGGACAATTCCAAAGCCAGCAGAGTGCGATGACTAGAATTCTCTTTCTAGGGGTTTTCACGATCGTCGCAATATTCTTTATTCTAAATCTGGCCCTCCATTCCTGGAGGATGGCTTTGCAAGTCATGGTGAATCTTCCTCTGGCCCTTGTTGGCGGTGTGGTTGCAGTATATGCAACCGGAGGCGTGCTGTCAGTGGCTTCAATGGTTGGCTTCATCACTCTGTTTGGAATTGCAACTCGAAACGGCATCATGATGCTTTCGCACTATGTTTACTTGATGAAAGAGGAAGGTTTGCCATTTGGAAAGGAGATGATCCTGAAGGGAACCCAGGAAAGACTATCACCAGTCTTGATGACGGCTCTGGCGGCAGCACTTGGTTTGGCACCCCTGGCGTTTTCGAGGGGTGAGCCTGGGAAGGAACTACTTCAACCCATTGCTGTCGTCATTCTTGGCGGGCTGTTCTCAAGCACCCTTATGGATCAAGTTGTAACGCCTGCTCTGTTTTGGGTCTTTGGCAAAAAAGAATGGGAGAACCCCGTCAATGCTGAGCTTGATCCACTCGCCGATCTCTAATGGGCAGTGAGAAAAAGGTCTGCGCCGGGGCTCGAGATTATCAAGAGCCTTTAGGGTCATTCGATATTGAATCCAACACTCTGTCTTGGATTCAACACCATTTCCCGCTACATAACCATTAAACATTGACATTTCACGACGTTTGGCACGCTTTATGCCGACCTCGG
>JAYUOQ010000416.1:0-7938 GCA_043760685.1 Armatimonadota bacterium
GTCAGTTTTTGGTGTGTTGAGGGCATCAGATGTCTCTGACACTGGGACCACCTGTTAACTCACCAGACCATTTCATGAACCCCCTAAGGTTACCAAAAAAATGCACCGCAAAGGACTCAATTTGCTTTGCAGATGGCACAGCTGTTCACTAGGTTTCGTATCTTTAACAAAAGAACCGCTCATTTGCTAGTTCTTTGGGACCTGAAATAAGGCAGGAAAACACTGAGATGAAAGATCGCACCAGGGCATGGAGACGCAAACAAGCGCGTCGCATCGTAACTAAGATCGAGAGCACTAAGACATGGATTCTTAACACAGTCCAAAAGCGGAAGGCAGAGAGGCCGGCACCGCTTGCTGCGGCAAAACCTCACAAGCATGGAAAGTTAACGCGAATGCAAGATATTCGGCTTCAACTCCATCTCAATCATGAGTTCGCAGACGAATCAGCGGCTTGATTACTTAAACCACAACTTATGCCTCGATCCCTTCCAGGGAATCGGGGCATTGTCATATTTAGTGGCTCTTGAAAGGCAGATACAATAAGACTGTGTCGATTAGAACTGGGCTTGATGCCTTAGTAGAACAGCAGTTTTTGGCTTTAAGAGGTCGCCGAATAGCGGTTATCTGCAACCAAGCGAGCGTTGACAATCGGTTTCGTCACGTCCTTAACCTGCTTGCAGAGGGACAGAACTCCCAGGACTATAAGATAGTTGCCGTATTTGGACCCCAACATGGGTTGGCAGGCACGACTCAGGACAACATGATCGAGTGGAACGGCGAAGGTGCAGAGTCCTTTCGATATCCGGTCTATTCATTGTATGGTCAGCATCGAGAGCCAACTGATGAAATGTTGGCCGGGGTTGATCTGATTGTGGTTGATTTGCCTGACGTAGGTTCACGCTATTACACGTTCATCTGGACCATGACCTTAGCAATGAAAGCGGCGGAGCGTCTCGGTATCGAGATGCTCGTGCTTGATCGTCCAAATCCCATTGGCTCCAAAGTTGAAGGTCCGGTTTTAGAACCGGAGCTTGCTTCATTCGTTGGTCTCCACCCTCTGCCGATACGACATGGCATGACGATTGGTGAGATTTCCCATTTTGTCAAGGCGCAACATTATCCCAAACTTTCACTTGATGTTGTTAAACTCACCGGATGGGATAGGCATTCTTATGCCGATCAAAATGGATATGCGTGGGTTATGCCTTCGCCGAATATGCCAACCGTTGAGACGGCAGTGGTCTATCCGGGTGGATGTCTTATTGAGGGAACAAATCTTAGCGAAGGACGCGGAACGACGCGACCATTTGAAACAATCGGAGCCCCCTGGCTAGACGGCGCTATGCTTGCAAATTCGCTCAATAACTGTGAGCTGTCGGGAGTGTTTTTCCGACCAATTCAGTTTGAGCCGACCTTTAATAAATACTCTGGACAAATTTGTAATGGAGTATTCGTTCATGTAAGAAATCGAGAGTTGTTTGAGCCAGTACTCACCTATTGCGCGATCATGATTGAGGCGATCAAGCAGACTGGCTTACACGATTCGAGCCACGTGAAGGCCGACAGATTTGTTGCGGCCAGTGCCGAAACAGAGCTTCCGGGGTTTGCATGGAAACAACCCCCATATGAGTACGAGTATGAAAAACTACCGATCGATATTTTGTTTGGCAATTCATCGTCAAAACGTTCGATTGAGCAAGGAAACAGGATTGAAATGTTAAGAAATAGTACAAAAATCCAGCTTGCCCCATTCATTTCGAAGGCATTAGATTGTAAACTGTATAGCGATTAGCAAAGGAAACGGGCTTTCATTTTCCCTATTATTTTCAATAATCCATTTCCTTGACGGAGCGGTCTAATCACCAGGTTACAGGTAGCACAGGACGTGCAACGTGACAAACAAACTGGAATCATTAAGGCTATGAAAAAAGCATTTACGCTCATTGAACTCTTGGTCGTTATCGCGATCATTGCAATCCTTGCAGCCATCCTCTTCCCGGTTTTTGCTCAGGCAAAGGCAGCGGCTAAGAAGGCAGCATCTATCAGCAACCAAAAGCAAATCTCCCTCGGCATATTTTTGTATGGAGGAGACTACGATGATACTTATCCACGAAACGATGACTGTCAAGCTGGTTCTTCATTGAATACCGCTTTGAACACTAACCCGTTCAACCCAACAGGCGTTGGATGTGCGTCACCTCCGTTTTATTACAGAATGAACCACTTCTCCTGGCAAAAGTGGACGATGCCTTACGTAAAGAACACTCAGTTGTACTTTAACCCAGGTCGCGGCATCAACAACATTTCGGTTCCTTCTTGCCCAGGTGGCAACTGGGCTGCTTGTGGTCAAATCACCGGTAGCTATATGTTCAACAGTTCGTTGTCTGGTCAATTGAATACATACAACCGAGCAGTTGGCGCGGCTACTTCAATCCGAAATAGCTGGTTGGGTGGAAGCATGACAGCGGTACCGTATCCTGCACAAACTGCGGCGATAATCGAAGATGGCAACGCGCAAATCGGTGTTGTTCCAATCGCTTACGGAACAGATTCTTCTTCTCCGACGGTAACTGTTTTCCCTCCTGCAGTTCGAGAGCTATGGGCTTACGAAATGGGCAAACAATCGACCAACTACCCAGGAAACCAGCTTGCTGACCAAGATGAAGCAAGAATTGCATTCAACGGAATTATCGTTGGATTAGCAGACGGATCAGCAAAGTTCTTCCCTTATAAGAAGTTCTTGGCCGCAACGCCAACTGCAGCTGAATATGGCGTTTCAGCAACTCCAGCATTTGGATTTAACACTTCAATTGCAAACCCGGTTACTCGTGGATTCACGGGTGGCACGGTTGGACTCGGTGCCAATCCAAACCTTACAATCAATTACCCACTTTGGGGACTTGGTCAGTAAGGTCAGTTCGTAATTCATTGAAAAGCTCCTCACCCGCGTGGGGAGCTTTTCGTTTATAATGCTTTCACCATGAAACTCGCAGTCTGCATTATTCATAACCGAGACAAGAATCGAATTATTGACGAACTTGTTGAAGCGGGTTTTAAGTTCACCATCATTGGATCCACTGGCGGGTTCTTGCGAGAAGGCAACACTACCTTTCTGATTGGAGTTCAAGACAGCGAGATCGCCAGTCTCAAGAGTCTCATTTCAGTCAATTGTCAAAGTCGTGAACAAATTCTCAATGTTTCTCCTTTTGAGACAAACCCAACGGCAGCGTTTGCTCCGTCTGCAGTCAAAGTTCCAGTCGGTGGAGCGGTGCTATTCTTGCTTCCGGTCGAGGAGTTTGAAAGATTTTGAGTTCGTTACTTGGGCTTAAACGCGCTCAGCAAATTACCCAACTGTTGGGAGACGAGTCCAACGGCGTCTCTTCAGTCCTCCTTTACGGCCCTCGAGGGTGCGGTAAGACCCTGCTTGTCAATCAATTAGCCGAAATGTGGTTGGGATCGAAAGCGGATGCCACAAATCGAGCAGTTGACTCATTCAGAAGAAATGCCAATCCCGACTTCTTTCGAATTCAACCAGGTGGACCGAGCAATATCATTCGGGCAAACAGAATTTCACCTTCGAAAGTGAAGGAAGCAGATGATGCAATCTCTCTAACCGAATTTATGCGAGTCACCCCCCTCTATTCTCGCAATAAAGTTGTTTGGATCGAGGACGTCCACCGGCTCAACGCCGCTGGCTTTAACTCCCTCTTGAAGCCATTAGAAGAGCCTCCTGAGTATGTTAAGTTAGTGCTGACTAGTAGTCAAATAAGTCAGGTGCCAGCAACCATTCTTTCACGATGCCTTGTCGTCAACTGTGAATTGCCAACTCAAGAAGAGTTGCGTGAGCGCTTTCGCGAAATCCCGGAAGAACTTCATTTTTTGGCGGAAGGATCGCCAGGCACCCTCTCAAGAATCACCGCGAATATCGAGATCTACCGCGATATCGTTACATTTGGCAACCACCTGGTAACATCGAGTCCTCATAAAGCCCTTGTACTATCAGAAGATTTCAAACGGCTTTCTGAGCGCCTGGATGATCAAGAAAAGTTGGGTGCCCGAAATTCAAATTCTCGTGTTCTCGAGCTGATTGGAATTGCCATCAGTCATCTTCATCCCCTGAGAGCGGATGCCATAAGGCTAATCGCAGAATCGCACCGAAGAGTGATCTCTAACGCCAATTCGACATTAGTGCTAGATGCAATGATTGGAAAAATTGTACTTCGAAACAATTTGGGAACGAAATAACAAATCGCAAGCGTATGATTTATTTCGTAGGACACTGAAATGCTAAGTTGGGTAAAGAATCGAGAAGGGACATTTGATCGGTCAATCAATTTTGAACGATTGATGCGCGATTCCTATCGCCAGGCATATTCGGTGGCATATCGCTTGACTGGGGATTCTACCGATGCCGAAGATTTAGTTCAGGAAGCATTTGTCCGAGCTTATCGATTCTTTCATCGATACGATGACAAACTGCCCTTCAACAGTTGGATGTATCGAATTATTGCCAATGCTCACATTGACCTGATCCGAAGAAAAGGCAAAATCAAAACCAGCTCGCTCGATCACTCTGGGACGGATGGGCTCCAAGCCCTGGAAATTGCCGATCATACCAATGTCCCGGGCACCGATTTGCTCAACGGAAGCTTTTCTGACACTGTCCAGAAAGGTCTCAATCAAATGAACTCAGAATTTCGGCTTGCCGTGGTTCTAGCCGATATCGAGGGCCTTTCGTATGAGGAAGTTGCCGAAATCATGGAAACCTCCGTTGGAACTGTCCGATCCAGAATTCATCGCGGACGCGTCCAGTTGCGAACCTTTTTACTCAAGAATGCGCCTGAGTCTTATGGGAGGTACGTCAATGTCCTGTAATACTATTCAATCAAAGCTCTCTGCGTACCTTGACGGTGAGATGTCCGGCGTGGAAATGCAAAGCACTCGGTCGCACGTAAACAAATGCAAAGATTGCCAGATCGTCCTGGATGAAATGAAGTCGGTTCATATGATCTTGAGAGGATTGCCGGCAAGTCCTGAACCATCTTCGCAATTGCCAAACCGGATATTAAGTAGTCTTCAAGATTCCAAACGAAACTATGTTCGGTTAGGACTCGCCCTCGCCATTCCGGTCATTGCATTTACTCTATTGTCTTACCCTCGTCCTGGCCAAAACAAAATCCAAGATCGAGACCAGGTCATTAAGCGCGAAATGTCGAGAGACCAAATATTAGATGCCGGTACCGATTCCACCTCAGGAGCTTCCCTTGTCCATTTCACGAATTACGACGGCCACT
This sequence comes from Armatimonadota bacterium, assembly GCA_043760685.1. Lineage (GTDB taxonomy): Bacteria > Armatimonadota > Fimbriimonadia > Fimbriimonadales > Fimbriimonadaceae > Fimbriimonas. Next base: position 5,295 of record JAYUOQ010000416.1, read on the forward strand.
AGTTTTTGTCTTGTTCTTGGAATTGCTGCGACCTCCTTTAGTCAAGAGGACAAGGCACAGAAGTACTTACTCAAATCTCTGGCTGGAGATTACAAAGCGAACATCGTCGCGGTTCTCAAACAGCGACAATCCGACGACAAAAGATCGGTAACCGTTAAAATTCAAAAGTCCAAGGACGGGAAAACTCGTGAAACGGTTTTGTCTCCGCTACATTTACAGTGTGAATTCCTCGACGACGGAACCACGATACAAACGTACTCGCCAGACGAAAAAACCCTCATTGTTCAGCCGTCAAACCAGTTGAATCAAGATTTGGCATTCCGCTTGCCGTTGATTCAAAGGAATTATTCTCTCCGGTTAGACCCCGATGAAAAGATTGCGGGAAGGAACTGCGTCGTTGTTTTTGCCAAAGCAAAATACTCTCAGATACCAAGTATTCGATACTATTTTGACGAAAAGACCGGTGTCCCATTGAGTAAAGAGACCATTCTGCCCAATGGGGAAGTTTCGGAAGAGTATGAGGTCTTGGATATTAAGTTTCCGTCAAAGTTAGATCCGACAATATTCAAGATTCAACCTCCAGTCGGCTATGAGACCATTTCGTATGCGGAGCCGACAAAGATTAATTCATTGAATGAAGCGTCAAAACTGCTTGGGTTCACACCGACTGTTCCAGTCCAAATTCCCTATGGATTTAAAATTCAGCGGATGACAACAACGAAAAACTCTAAATGGAAGGCCCTTTGTCTCAAACTGACTGATGGGCTTCAAAGGGTTACCGTTTACGAATGGGTACCTGAACCGGGCGAGTCAATTAAAACGGGCGAAAACCGGATCATCAAGCTTCACAATGGCGTCAATATCATGATCGTATCGGATATTGACTCAAACATTCGAAACAGCATTATCCGTTCCTTCCTGGTGATGGGTGACCGTGACTCACCTTTAATGCTCACAAGAATCAGCATTTAGGGAACCGAAACTCAAAAAATTCACTTAAAATAACATAAGAAACAAAATGAAAACTGTTCGTTCTTGGACTGCCGCCGCTTTGATCGCCGGTGGATTTTTCGCTGGAATCGCCACTGTCGTAAGCATGTCAGGCGGTTTTAAGCCTGACTATGCTATTGGCAAGCCTGCCGGTATTGCTCGGCTTGTCGGTAACACCTCAGCTGAAGAGTCTACGACCCTTCGGAATCTCAATAGCTCATTTGTTAACCTTTCGGAATTTGTCAAACCAGCCGTTGTTCATATTCGATCGGTGACTACTCGAGCAAGTGACTCAAGTGGAAAAATGGTTCCGCTGTCAGGAAGCGAGGGTGCGGGTTTTATTTATCGCAAAGACGGCTACGTTATCACCAATGATCACGTGGTAAGCGGTGCTAACGAAGTTACAGTTGTCACGAATGATGGACGAGAGTACAAAGGAACCGTTAAGCGGGCGCCTGAGTGGGATGTTGCAATTGTCAAAATTGAAGGTAAGGACTTCCCAACTCTAACCATTGCCGATACTAAAACCGTCTTGCCTGGCCAAATGGTTATGGCTATTGGTTCTCCATTTGGACTCGAAAATTCGGTGACTTTTGGGCATGTTAGTGCGATCAAGCGAGAAAACGCCGTTCCTGACTACTCCGGAACTGGGCAAGCTCAAAGATTTTATCCCGACCTCATCCAAACCGATGCCGCAATAAATGTCGGAAACTCCGGAGGTCCGTTGGTCAATATCGATGGTCAAGTTATTGGAATGAATAGTTCGATCTATTCTAAGACTGGTGGTAGCAACGGAATTGCCTTTGCAATTCCTGGCAATGAAGTTCGGTTTATTGCTGACATCCTCATCCAAAAAGGAAAAATCACTCGATCTCAACTTGGTGTTTTTCCAAGGGACATGAAGCCTTATGAGAAAACTGAACGAAAGCTGACGGGTGGAGCCTACGTAGAAGACGTTTCGCCTGGTAGCCCTGCCGACAAAGCCGGCATCAAAAAGGGAGACGTCATCTCGAAGATTGGATCACGCACGATCGAGGGCCAGATTGATCTCCGAAACTCAATGTTGGAAATTGCACCAAATTCCCAAACGAAAATTGATTACATCAGGGACGGAAAATCAAGCACAGTCACGGTAACCCTTGAAGAAGCAAAGCCTCTCAAGCAAAAGGCTGACGTTAAGTCGCCTTTCGACGGAAAAGACGGTGATATCTTCGGCTCGCCGGATATAAAGGATCTACAAGAAAGGCTCCGTAATCAAATGACTCCAGACAAGAGCGAAGGAAATGACGACCAGGAAGTTGGTCCATTGAAAAATGGGCGAGTTCAATTGGGAATCATGATCGAAAATCTAACCCCGGAAAATCGAAGGAAGCACAATATTCCTGCGACAGTTTCAGGAGTTTTGGTTGGCTCACTCGAAAAAGATTCGATTGCCGGAAGAAATGGAATCAAACCAGGCGATGTCATTGAGTCAATTGGTCGAAAGAAAGTGGGATCAGTTGACCAATTGAGTTCAGAAGTGGGCAATTTGAACTGGGGAGACCAAGTGAACATTAAAGTTCGCCGGTTCGAAAATGGCTCAGAAATGGCCATTGATAAGAGCATTTCGCTGAAATAGCATCAATTGAATCTAGGCAAAGTTAAAAAATTGCCT
>JAYUOQ010000417.1:0-3061 GCA_043760685.1 Armatimonadota bacterium
CCATTTTGATCTGAATGCTTTTGATGCCAGGTTTAGATGAAAATGCTGTGAGTGTTCCACTAAATCCAGCCAACTTTTTCTCTTCGCCAGGCAGTTTAACATCGAAGCTAGCAACATTTGGTCCTGCGAACCGAATGTCAATTTTGGGTGGCAAGGTAGTCAACATTTTGGTTAAAGGTACGCCGTTTTCTTTTACTTGCTGTTTCGGATTATCCAAGACAACTCGCTTGCCATTTCGATAATTCATGACATGAATCATGCCTCGCTGAGGAAAGTCGAGAGTGATGACGGTACCGGTAAATGTTGCCCTCTTGCCCTGAGTCAGATCGTTGATCAGCGGGAGGGTTCGGTAGTCCCGCATCGCCCCATAATTGTCTGCGCGCAACTTTCCGATCATTTTCGCATCGGAACCATTCGGAATAACCGTCCCACCGGGGATATTTTGGAAAGCGGAAAGTAGCAATGTGGTGATCATGCCACTTATTGTACAAGAGAATTTCTTGAGACTACTTTAACTCCACCAGGGCGAGCTTAGAAGAATTATAGTCCAGGATCATACGAAACTTCCCCATAAATCCCATGCCAATATTGCCATCAACATATGGGCTCGCAAATCCGCCCTTGGTTGTAATCTGGAACCCAGCCTTTGGTTTCTCAAATTTCTTAGGACCGAATTGGAACCAATCCAGAACTCCAGTTTTGCTTTCAGAAGATCCACCGGCTCCACCAGTCATCACGTTTTCTACTTTACGGTCCTTTAGTAGGTCAAATTTCTTGACGCAAGGAGAGAAGAAATCGACGGTTGAGCCTGATCCGGTATCTAGAGTAAACAGTCCCGACTTGTTTCCTTCGAAGTTACAAAGGAGGCTTGGCATGTTGCCATGGAACAAGAACGACGTCCAACTTGAGCCCTCCGGTAGGTTATTGAGCCGTGGTTGAAGTACTCCAATAGTTGACTTCTTTGGATCAATGTCCAGTACCGCTCTGCTTATAAAATCGTACCCACAGATTCCGGCTAATTTGATTCCAAGGGCATCGGAGAATGGCTTCATATCAAATTCCATATATGAACTGTTTTGAATAGTTACTGGTCCAAGATTGAACTTGATTCCTTTTGAAAAGTTAGTTGTGATGTTTGCTACGACCCCAGATACGGAGTCCTTACCAACAATTTTCATCTTGTGGGATCGGGCGACGACGGGATCAATAACCATGATCTCAGCACCGGTATCTAAGAACCACCAGCCTTCGTCTTTTCCGTCTAGCTTTGGTTTGACGAACAGGTATCCAAACATTCGTTTGACCTCAATGTTTTCGTTTTCGTTGACGTCAAATGTGAACCCAACAGGGCTTGGCAAAGGCATTCGATAGGTAATCAATTCCCCAATGTCCATACTGAATTTCTCAATCACAGTATTGTCTTTCGTCTCTCCACTCTCGTGGAGAATTTTGGATGGTATGAGCTGACCGTTAGTAAGTCTGTATTCACTAAATGTCCATGTTTCGGCCCCAGATGATCCCCAACAGCTTAAGACCATAGCCGTATGAGTTTTAGGATTTAGCTCCAAGTTCGCGGTTGTACTTCCGCCTCTACATTTAATGACAAGGCGGTTGCCATGCTCAGATACGACTTCAATCGGCGAGTTCTTGCATGCCCACACTCCAGCTTGAACATAGGCCAGTATTCGAGCCAAATCCCTGTCCGAATAGTTAGAAACATGCGGCACTCCCGAGCCATTGAGATGCCAAGAATTCGTTCCATCAAATCCGTCACATTCTGGTAGGTCGCCAACTGTCTCTAGTCGGAACCTGAAATCCTCTTCCATATGCATGACAAATTGTTGCTCAGCCCCATGGAGGGTTTGAGACCCTGAAACATGCAATCCACCCCGGAACACCGAGCCCCTAGCCAGGACAGCGGATGCATCATCATGTTGAGAATAAGTTGCACTGGCAATCAACGTAAGAACAAATAAGCAAAGGCCCTTCACTATCCTACTATTATCCTTTGAAGGGCTTCTCTGGTTTCGGATCTTTCATGAATTACCAGTTATGTCGCCAAAATTTGATGAACAAATTGACTTTTTGGAAGTCCATGTTATAATAGAAATATAGTAGACAAAATTCTGCTATATTGGATGTTGACGTAGGTTAGAAATAATCTTGTCTCATTCAGCAAAGGAGAAATAGACGAATGAGTATGAATAGAGTTGTTTTGACCGGACGCATGACCGCTGATCCTGAGATGCGACAAACAAGTAGTGGCAAGAATGTGGTTTCTTTTAGCATTGCAGTCAAAAAGAGATTGAAACCGAGAGAGGGAGAACCGGATTCAGATTTTCTGCGAGTTACGGCATGGGGATCATCGGCTCAATATGTTCAGAACTACTTGGGAAAGGGACGCCTTATCGCTTGTGACGGAAGGCTTGAAACACGAAAGTGGCAAGATCAAAGTGGTGCAAGCCGAGAGACGGTTGAGATCGTGGTGGATAACATTTACGCTCTAGATCGGTCGGAATATCGCGATATGAAGAAGGGTGCCGATGAAAAGGACCCATTTGAAGAAAGTGCTTAGGGCGACAATAGTTTGAAGAAATTCACGACTTGAATGTATTTCTTTTGGATTTTGATTCCTCTATGTAACCATGAGCTCGAAGGTTATCGAGCCTGAGCGAGCTAGGCTCGCCCACAACTCCATAAAATTCTGATGGTTCGAAATAGATAGCCCTCTAACCGAACCAAAAGATATTGGGGCACCGCGGTGCCCCAATTTTTTGTGTAATATAGTGGAGTAATGTCTACCTCTGGAATAATTCGGTGCTCTTGGGCCAACAGCGACGAAATGATGGCCAATTACCACGATTTGGAATGGGGAAATCCTGTTCGGGAAAGTCAAGCATTATGGGAGACTTTGCAATTGGAGTGCTTCCAGGCAGGTCTTTCATGGTCGATAGTTTTAAAGCGGCGCGACGCTTTTCGAAAGTCATTTATGGGTTTTGATCCGAATACTGTTTCAAGGTTTGGTTCAAAGGAAATAGAAGCAATGCTACAGGACGTCAGT